>JAFDIC010000250.1 GCA_019308525.1 Deltaproteobacteria bacterium | reverse complement strand
CGAAATGGGTCTGCCGAACTGAACCCGCTCTTTGCAGTATTTCAACGTTCGTTCATAGGCTCCCTGCGCAAAGCCAACGCAAAAAGCCGCATTGCCGCAACGTTCGGAATTGAACTCATTCATCATGGCCTTAAACCCCTTGCTGCCTGCCGGGATCAACAGGTTTTCCTCCGGAACCGTGACATCTTCAAAAATAATCTCGTCAAGACTCGAGCAATGCCGTCCCATCAGCTCCTCGGTCTTTCCGATGGAAATCCCTGCGGTATCGCGATCCACGATGAACATTGCAATTCCCGCCGAGGGTTTGGACAGGTTTTTTTCGGTTTTTGCCAGCACGATAAAGACACTTGCGATTTTTCCATTGGAGATGAATACCTTCCTTCCGTTGAGCAGATAGTAACCATCTTTCTTCTCAGCAAAGGAAGACATGTTTCCCGCATCAGAGCCAGCATTTGCTTCGGTCTGGCAATAGGCCCCGATCTTCTTCCCAGACGCCATGTCGGGCAAATATCTTTTTTTCTGCTCCCCGTTGCCCTGGTGAACGATCGCCCGGCAGCAAGCGGAAATATGGGTCAGGGGGATTGAAACTCCTACTCTTCCCATCTCTTCACACAGGATGGCCAGATCGATCATTGAGCCTCCGGCACCACCATATTCTTCGGGTACCAAAAGCCCCATGAATCCCATCTCCGCCAGATAACGGTAATACTCCTCCGGGTATCGCCTATCCTTCTCCCATTTCTTGACATTGGGGGCAATCTTTTCCTGGGCGAATTTTCTGACTGCGTCCCGGAACATCTTGTTCTCTTCACTTAGCACACTGTCGATCATGGGGTTCTCCTTTTCTTCTGTCCTGAAAAACCTGATCCTCCAAGCTGAGATACTTGCCAACTCAAAATCCTTACTCCAATATAGTATAGCAACAATCAGGCCACAACCAATGTCTTACTTCCATTAAGGCTCCTGGCTGTTGATTCCTGGAAGGAGGGAATAGACAAGGGCCTTTTTGTTTCATTTGTATACAACATATTCCCAATTCGAATCTATCTTACTTACCTGAAGAGAAGTTTTAGCAATTCCCTATGTTCCTCTCGCTCACAAAGCATGCGGCCTCTTTCTATTACTTCGGGCGGTTTGCTTGTACATCATATTCAAAATATGTCTATTGATTAAACAAAGCCTTCCATTCTCTTTGGAATGCCTGAACTTTTGTTTATTATGTATACATCCTGTGAGGTACATATCGGGCCCAAAAAATGGGGATAGCCCTATCTAGGTCATATTTAAGTCAAAATTTGAATTGGTTTGTGCTAAAGTCCAATTGGCATAAGGATTGCACATAACTCCAAGAATAACTAACGTTGTCCGCTCTATTTTGGTATGTTAAGCGTTCGCTGGATGGCCGAAAACAGTACTTTGTTCTTCAAAACATGCTCCATCGCCTCGATTTATTGGCCGTCTCCCGGCCCGTCGGACCTGGTTGGAAAGGGGTGATAAGGAAATGGGATTCATTCCGTTGCAAGGGAGAACCGTTGAGGTTCTAAGCAGAGAAGAGATCCAGGTAGTGCATCAAGCGGTTCTCGAACTCTTGAAAGATCCCGGGGTCCAGATAAAACACGAAGAAGCGCTGGATATCTTCAAACGCAGCGGGGCTGACGTGGATTTGGAAAAACAAGTGGTTCATATACATCCAGACCTCCTTGAGTATGCCCTGAATCATGCCCCCAGGTTTATGAAAGTGTGCGGACGAAATCCCAAGTACGATCTCAAGTCGAATTGCGGGGTACATTACAGCAGCGGCCATGGCGCGACCATGATTATTGATTTTGAGACCGGCGAACGCAGACCTGCCACCAAGAAAGACCTGGAAAACAATGTCAGAGTTCACGACGCCCTTGAGAACACTCACTTCATTTTTCCCGAAATCTATCCCCAGGATGTTCCCGAAAAGGCCCTTGACAGACATATTTCTCAAGCCTTGCTGAGCAATACGGAAAAACCCGTCATCGCAACCGCCTATAGCGGCGAGGGAGCGAAGGATTTGCTCAGAATGGGGATCGCCATCGCCGGTAGTGAAGAAGCCTTGCGACAAAGACCAATGTTTACGGTCAGCCTCGGGATAATAAGCCCCTTTTGTTTTGAACCCAATCGGGTCGATGTCCTCCTTGAAATGTGTCGCTTCGGTCACCCATTTCAGATCTATACTATACCCTCGACGGGCACAACATCTCCGGTGACCCTTGCCGGCACACTGGCATTAATGGTGGCGGAACTGCTCTCCGGACTTGTATTGACGCAGTTAGTCAACCCGGGAGTCCCGGTCCGGTTGATGGGATACGCCGGGACTGCCGATATGCGATCCGGTGATTTCACGTTCGCCTCCCCCGAGAAGACTCTGATGGCCGCTGCCCTGGCCCAGATGCTTCGGTTTTATGGCGTTCCGCAAGCTGTCCACGGTTCAACAACCAGGGCCAATGTCCTGGACGCCCAGGCCGGATATGAAACAGGCATTCTAAACCTTTTCTCGGCATTGTCCGGAAGCGATGTCGTGATCGAATGCACCTCGGCCTCCCTGGAAAACACAACCGCCTCGGTTCCAGAGCAGGCGATTATCGCCAACGAGATATGCGGCTTTATCAACCGCATACTGGAGGGTATTGAAGTCAACCCCGATACCCTGGCCATAGACGTCATCAGAGAGATCGGCCCGGGAGGGGAATACCTGACCCACGATCATACCATGAAACATTTCAAGTCCGAGCAATGGGATGCTAAACTGGGCAACAGATTGCCCAGAGATCTTTGGGAAGAGAAAGGCGCCATGGACATCAGGGCCAGGGCCCGGGAGATATATAAGAAGATCCTGGACACCCACCAGCCAAAACCCCTAGACCCAGACGTGCAAAAGAAGCTCCATGATATTGTGGCTCAGGCTGAAGCTTGATATACACTATGAGCGAGAACAGGGGCCTCCCGTTTGGCCACGGTTTCTATTTTGAAGATTCAGGAAAAGATTTTCGCTGTTTGCCCCTCTTGAATAGGGTAGTACGATATTTCCTTTTTTGAAGGGAAAGAGTTCACCAACAACAAGAAGAAAGGAGGTAGCTTAGCATGAAGAAACTTTTTACATTCTCTTTAGCAATTGCCGTCGTTATCGTGACATTGACAATGGGATTCAACAGTGCTGAAGCCAAGGAGAAGGTGTACAAGTGGGATATGACATATCCCTTGTACAGGGGAACCTGGGATTGGAAGGTGCTTGAGAAATGGGTTGCCCATGTCAAGGCAGCAAGCGGGGGACGGATTGTTATTACTCCCCACGCCGGAGGAGAGATCATGCCGGTCATGGAGACATTCGATGCGGTTTCCTCGGGCACCTTGAAGATTGATTTTTCCTACGGTCCCTATTGGATCGGCAAGCTGCCCATGGCTATCTATGCCAGTGGTCTTCCTCCCTTTACCCTGCCCCGCTGGGAACATTACAAGGTCCTGTATTACGAGTTGGGGTTTGAAAAACTCATTCGCAAGGCCTACGCAAAGCACAATATTTTCTACGTGGCCGCCATGCCAACCAACAATGCGGTAATGCTTACTAAGTTCCCGGTCAGGAAAGTATCTGACTTAAAGGGCAAGAAATTCAGGGCCACAGGTCTCTATGCGGAAGTATTGAACGCAGCCGGCGCGGCCGCAACTTATTTCCCGTGGGGAGAGATATACGGGGCCTTGGAAAAAGGCACTATTGACGGAGTGATCGCCGGCCCCCTGAGCAGCCAGTGTGACTCAGGGTTTCATGAGCCCACAAAGTATTTCCTGGAGACCCCGGTAACACCGGTCGATGCTTGGAGCCTGCATATCAATATGGATGCCTGGAACGAGCTGCCCGACGATCTCAAACAGATATTTATCCAGGCCTGTTCCTATGGCGCTGATTTGTTCACAGGATCCTACTTTGTTCATGATGCTCAATGGAGAAAGAAAATAGTGGAGAAATCCGGTTTTACGGTTACCTCTCTGCCCGAGGAAGAGCAAAGGAAAATGTATAAATATTCAATGGCGGTTTTGGATAAGTACTCTAAGAAAGATCCCCTCTTTGCACAAGCTACAGAGATACTAAAGACCTATATGAGAGACCTGGGGCTCCTGGAATAAGAAATGCCAAACCCCGCCGGTGGAATTCAGTGGAATTCAAAGGCTTCAATTGAGTAAAGGTAGGGACAATGTCTCTACCTTTACTTTGTTCTCAAGAGAAAACATCAGGGGATATAATGAGGCGGCTGTTCAAAATCATCGACAGTATCAGCGATTGGTCGGGCAGGCTATTTTCCTACCTGCTGTGGCCCGGTGTGGCAGTGTTGGTATACGAGGTCGTAGCAAGGTACCTATTCAATGCTCCGACCATATGGGCACACGGCACAACGCAACGGATCTTTGCCGTTTACTACTTCATCTGCGGGGCCTACATCAGCCTTGGCCGGTCACACATCAACATGGACATAATTTACAATCGTTTCAGCCCAAGGAAAAGGGCGATCCTGGACATCATCAGCTTTTTCTTTTTCTTCGCCTTCTGTAGTGTCTTGTTATGGTACGGCTCCCGCTATGCATGGAACTCTCTTGTTCGATTGGAGCCCGATAACACACCTTTTCGCGCCCCTCTTTACCCGGTCAAAATGGTAATTCCCATCGGGGCTTTGCTAATAATACTTCAGGAGCTAACCCAACTGTGGCGCAACATCTACTTTGTTGTAACAGGAAAGCAGTATGAGCGTTGAAATCGTAACCTTGCTGATGTTTGGTGGTTTGATCCTGTGCCTCCTTCTGGGTATCCCGCTTGCCTGGAGCCTGGGCGGTGTTTCCGTAATAGTCTGTCTCCTGCTCTGGGGCCCCAACGGCTTGATGATAATCGTATATAACACCTTCGGCGCCATGTGGAGCATCGTCCTGGTCGCAATTCCCCTCTTTATGTCCATGGGCATTCTGTTAGAGCGCGCCGGTATCGCCGAAGCCCTGTTTGAGACTATACACCGCTGGTCGGGCCGGCTGCGAGGTGGCATAGCTATGGGAGTTGTGGTCATCTGCGTCCTGTTTGCGGCCATGACCGGTGTAAGCGCTGCGGCCACCCTGACCATGGGACTGATTGCGCTTCCAGCCATGCTTAGAAGAGGCTATAACAAAAGCATCGCTCTGGGCTCTATCGCCGGGCCTGGAACCTTGGGTATACTAATTCCTCCCAGTATCATCAGTATCCTTCTTGCCATAGTCGGCAACGTGTCCGTGGGTAAGCTGTTCATGGCCGGCATCGGACCGGGCATTCTGTTCGCAGGCCTCTTTATGGGCTATATCGCTGTTCGCGCCTGGATCGATCCCAAGCTATGCCCGGCACACCCGGAGAAGTTTACCATGAGAGAGAAAATCGTTTCTCTCAAAACGGTGATCTTGCCCCTGGCCATTATTCTGGCTGTTCTGGGGTCAATCTTCTTCGGGATTGCCACGCCAACAGAGGCCGGCTCTCTGGGTGTGGTTGCGGTCCTCATTTCTGTTGCCATCCACCGCCGTTTCTCCAGGAAACTTATCAGGGAAACAACGTTCGAAACCTTTAGAATAACCGGGCTGACCATGTGGATCTTTTATGGGGCCATGTGCTTCAGTGCCGTGTACGCAAGGGCTGGCGGTGCGGTTTTCATGAGCGATTTGATCCTCGGGCTGGGAATGGATCGCTGGCTCATTCTCATCACAATAATGGGGATATCTTTCATTCTGGGGATGTTCGTCGACCCTTTTGCCATCATTTTCATCCTTGCCCCCATATGTTTTCCTATTGTAAGGAAGCTGGGATTCGATCCCGTATGGTTTGGAATCCTATTTGTCATCAACATGCAAATGGGTTACGTAACACCTCCCTTTGGCTACCAGCTTTTCTATCTGAAGTCAGTGGCCCCCGAGGGGGTATCCACCGGTGACATTTATAGGTCTATTTTCCCCTTTCTCGGCGTCTTGGTAGTCGGAATGGCCCTCATCATGATTTTCCCCCAGATTGCCCTGTGGCTTCCTGAGCTCATGATGAAGCTTGCGGATTGATGTTCTGCTGACCCAGAGAGACTT
>JAFDIC010000249.1 GCA_019308525.1 Deltaproteobacteria bacterium | reverse complement strand
TGTACGGACTCTTTGATATAGGATTTGGTACGAATGACCTTCCTTGCTTCAGGGGGAAAATCCGGGCGAATGGGCATACGGACGGTCTCATGACAGGGGCAAGCGTGTATTACGATGAAACCTGCGTCTTTGAAAGTGGGGCCTTTATTCATCCTGAAATAGCCAGGTATATTCCGCGAGCTTAGGCAATTTCGCGAAGGGAGAGCCATATGGCCAAGGTCTCAGTTTTGGTTACGGGATCAACCGGCGAAGTAGGTACCCATGTTGTTTATTTTTTGGCGCGCAGCGGAATGATCAGCCATCTTTATCTTCTCGCAAAGAGTGCTGGAAAGGTTGCCAATACGCTGCACAACGCCAGGGTCATCACGATGATGAGCGGACACTCAATGCAGATAGAGCCAGTCGAGTGTGATATCCTGAACGTTGAAATGACTTCGGAAAAACTCCGCAAGGTAGAACCTACACTCGTTATCAACTGTGCAGCCTTGCTTTCTTTGTACCCCTTTTTTCCTTTTCTCAAGAAGAGACAAGCTCGCATGGGTTTCATCGCAGGTTTTGCACACACACTTCCAAAAGACATGGCACTTCTCTGGCCTCTTATGAAAGCTATCAAGTCAGCGATACCAGGGGCCCTCGTGGTTAATCTCGCTGCTCCTGACATGGGGAACGCGATTCTCAAAGCCATAAGTTTGTCTCCGACGACCGGAGCAGGAACTATTGATTCAACGGTTCAGGGGCTTCGCCTTGCAATTATGCGGAGGAGAAATATTGCCCCTCGCAGTTTGGATATCAGAATGGTTTGCCATCATGCTCTGAGGAGGTTCGCCCCTGGAGAGGTCCCGTTTATCCTGCGAATCTATTACAATGGCTCGGACATAACAGAGCAGTTTGATCACAAAGAACTCATACAGGAAGCCGCAGATGTATCTGGAGTTGAAACCATGAGAACGCCTGTGACCAACAATGCCGCGATAACGGCTGCTTCTGCCGTTACCATCGCTTGCACCTTGCTCTCGGAATCGAGGACTTTGCGCCACGCCGCTGGGGTTTCTGGTCAAGTAGGCGGATTCCCGGTCTCAATCGGCAATAGGGATGTGGAGATAGTTCTTCCGGATGGCGTCAGCATGGATGAGGCAAAGCAGGTTAATGTAAAGGGAATGAAGATGAGCGGGGTGGACCATATCCAGCCGGATGGGACAGTTGTATTCACCGAGAGAGAACGGTTTTGGATTCGCGAGGGCCTTGGCCTTGACTGGGAGATTATGCGTCTAGAAGATGCGCGATTTATGTCTGATGAATTGACCGCTGCTTATAAGTCCATGCGCAGAGAGGAATCATCATGAACAAGGACCCTGGAGGCGGATATGCCCGGCATTAGAGATGACACGATGAGTTTCGCGAGGAAGAACAGTGGGAACGGCACCCTTCTGGGAGGATATCCCATATACGGGATACGGCTGGGCATCATTATGCTTGATTGCAAATTTCCACGTCCCTCTGGTGATGTTGGCAATGCAAGGACCTTCCCGTATCCTGTTCATTACGAGATTCTTGAGGGAGTTGAGGCCGGGGACTTGACGAAACACGAGGCGGGGGCCGCTATTGACGCTTTGGTCGACGCTTGCAAGAGACTGGAACATAAAGGGGTGGTGGGAATTATTACGAGCTGCGGTCTCTTGATTCGATATCAAAGATTACTTGCTGAAAAGTTATCCATTCCTGTCGCCACATCTTCACTTGTCCTTTTGCCCCTCTTGGATCTATTGTTTCCCAGGCATAAGAAGATAGGGATCATTACCGCAGATTCTTCTCTTCTCAATTTTGAAACTTTGGCTCAAACAGCTTGGACCCAACAGGAGCGCGTTCGCATAGGGGGAATGGAGAATTGCACGAGTTTCAGGAAAGCGATACTGGAGCCGGTGCCTCCCTATGCTTTGGAACCTGATCGGGTGTGCAGAGAGGTGTTGGATTTGTGCAGGTCTATGCTGGACGATTGTCCTGATATAGGGGTTTTTCTGCTGGAATGTACCAACCTCGCCCCATATCGAAGTGCTATTTCAAGTACCTACTCCATTCCGGTCTTTGATATCGTCCACTGCGCCAGTTTCCTCGCCACGGGGATCGATTTTGGTAGCGGCGAGTCCATTGATCGCTGAGGCAAACGAGATGGGAAGCCCAGATTCTGTTGATTGATGTGCACAGGAAAGGACTGTCGTCAATGAGTACGGCCCGGGCAAGAGGTGAACCATTGATAATCATCCAAGACGTGTCTGTGGTTTTCGGTACTGACACCTCGGCCGTTCATGCACTCGAGCGTGTGTCCATGGACATATATGAACGGGAATTCATTTCCATTATCGGGCCCTCGGGATGCGGAAAAAGCACGTTTCTAAATCTTCTGGGCGGGTTGATTGACACAACAAGCGGCAGGTTGCTCTTTCAGGGAAAGCCGCTCAGCCACCTGAACCAAAAGGGACGACTCGGGTATGTTTTTCAGGAAGCCGTGCTTTTGCCGTGGCGGAATGTCATAGACAACCTCCTGCTATCGATCGAGGTGCTGGGCAAGAATAGAAACAATTATAGAAAGAGGGCCAGGGAATTGCTTGAACTTGTGGGGTTGAAGGAGTTCGAACATGCGTCTCCAGACCAGCTTTCGGGGGGGATGAAACAACGGGCGTGTATAGCAAGAGCGCTGATTTTCGACCCGAGTATTCTCCTAATGGACGAGCCCTTCGGTGCGCTGGATGAAATCACGAGGACACGCATGAACATAGAGCTTCAGGATATCTGGCTCGAAACGGAGAAAACCATTGTTTTTGTCACGCACAGCGTTCAAGAAGCAGCGTTTCTTTCTGATCGTGTCGCAGTCATGTCTTCTCGTCCTGGTCGAATCATCGCAACGGTGGAGATCCCTTTTCAGCGGCCGCGATCTATTGATCTCTTGTCCGAACCTCGTTTTCTGAAGATCACTAGCGAGTTGAGGAATCATCTTTATGGAAGTTTTGATGAGGAGGATGATTCATGGGGGAAAAGGCCGAAAAGCAAGGCTTGATGCATTATTTCAAGGAGTATAGCTGGGCAGTCATTATTACGCTGATACTCCTTGTCCTTTGGGAAGGAGGCGTCAGGGTATTTGATGTTCCTGACTTTCTCTTGCCTCCTCCAAGCACCATTATTGTTACCCTCTTTGATGTGTATCATCTCATCTTGCCCCATGTTTGGGTTACCATTTCTGAAGCGGTTGTGGGTCTCGCCCTCGCGGCTATCCTCTCAACTACGATGGCCTTTGGTATTGTCTATTACAAGATCCTGGAGAGGACACTATACCCCTATGCCGTCATTACCAAGGTGGTCCCTATTATTTCCATTGCTCCTTTACTGACTGTATGGTTTGGAAATGGCTTTCTCCCGAAGGTCCTGACTGCCATCCTGGTATCTTTTTTCCCGATTCTTGTAAACACCATCGCCGGGCTCCAGTCAGCCGACCGGAACATGATTCGACTCATGAATTCCCTTTATGCGCCGAAATTCATGATCTTCACCAAAATTCGCTATAAATACTCCTTACCCTATTTTTTTGCAGGAATGAGGATCGCATCTACACTTTCAGTGATTGGTGCAATCGTGGGGGAGTTTGTCGGCGCTGATCGGGGGATCGGGTTTTTCCTGATTATGTCCATGTCTGAACTGGAAGTAGCAAGGGTGTTTATGGGGGTTTTCTTTTGCACTCTTATCGGCTTACTGCTTTTTTTCACGGTTGTTGTCATAGAAAAGTATTGCATACCCTGGCACGTTTCACTCCAGGGAACATAATCGAAAACTCAAGAAAGAGGAGGGATAGAAAATGAGGAGATCAAATCTTGCAGGTGTTATTGTTCTTATCACCATTGCCATGTTTTCCGTGAGCGGAGGCATAGATGTGGGTAGTGCAGCGGAAAAGGTAAAAATTCGATTCAACTGGAAAGTCGGTGCCCCTCAAGTCGTGTACTTCCTGGCAAAAGAAAAGGGCTGGTTTCAAGAGAAAGGGTTGGACGTTGAAATGACTCTCGGCACGGGGAGCATGGATTCTGTGAAGCTCACCGCGGCCGGCGAATTTGATCTGGCAGAAGCTTCCGCCGGGGCCTTGCTCAAGGGGTTGACCAAGGGGTTGCCTCTTCAGGCCGTGGCAATGATCTACCAGGACAGCCCAACGGTCTTTATGGTGCTTGAGACGTCGGACATCAAAACTCTGAAAGATATTGAAGGCAAGAGGGTGGGAATCAGACCCGCCGGTGCGGTCTTTCCGGAATATCTGGCTCTCTTGAAAATCAACAATATCGATCGGTCAAGAATAAAGGAAGTTGTGATTGGGACGGGAGATGCCCCGTTATTCGTGGGCCAAATAGATGTGTTACCCAACTATGTTCAAGAAAAGCCCCGGTACGAACGGAAATACGGAAAGAAGCTTCGGTTGTTGAAATTCAAAGATTACGGCCTGAATCTTTATACTACGGCTATCATTGCCAAGACATCTACCATTTCAAGGCGCCCCGAGATGATCAATAAGTTCATCAATGTGGTATCTCGTGGCTGGGGCTATATAGCTGAGGGCCATCAAGAAGAAGCAGTCGACGCCCTGGTGAAGAAATACCCCGAATTGAACCGTCAGGGACTTTTGGAGGAGCTTGATATTTTTCTCGGTCTTAGCATCACAGATGAGACCAAGAAGAACGGCTGGGGCTATATGACGCTGTCGAGATGGGCGAAAACCATTGACACATTGCGGGCCCAGGGAATACTCAAGAAGGATATAGATCCAGCGAAATGTTTCACCAGCTCTTTTATTAGCAGGAACTGAGGTCGATAAGCACATAATATATTTGGAAAAGCAACTCAAGAATTCAGGTTCTCGGAGCAGGGGCCCGAGAATAGGCGCTTACGGGGTTGAGAAGATATACCAGTTGGATGTAGAAGACATCAGGGAAGAGTTCCTCAGGCCCGCTGAAATCATGAAGCATGATACAAGGGCCGCTGCTACCATCCTCAGTGAGAGATTCAGCCTGAATTAGTTGGTGGCATTCAAGCAAACATCATTTTTTCGGGTAGAGGGCAAGGTTCTGGGAAATATGAACAAGGAAGTCGTGCTGGGCCATGAGGGGATGACACTGGAGGACCTGGTGGCAATTTCAAGGCATAATGCCAGGGTCAGAATCTCTAAAGGCTCAATAGAACGGATCAAGGAAGCGAGGAAGCTCCTGGATGGATGGGTGCAGGAAGGACGGGTTGTCTATGGAGTGACCACGGGATTCGGGGCATTGAGCGATGTCATAATCTCCAAAGGAGATACCGAACAGCTCCAAAAGAATATTCTCATGAGCCACGCCGCCGGGGTGGGAGAGCCCATGGACAGGGAGATCGTACGCGCGGTTATGGCCCTGCGCGTCAAGGACTTTGCCAGGGGAAACTCGGGTATAAGGCAGGAGACCGCTGAGCACATCTTGAGGTTGCTGAACAGGGATGTATGCCCTGTAATGCCTGAAAAAGGGTCTGTCGGCGCCAGCGGCGACCTGGCGCCCTTGGCCCACCTGGGCCTTGTCTTGATAGGTCTTGGAGAGGCATTTGTGGAAGGGGAAAGGATCGATGGTGACAGGGCGCTCGGGGAGGCAGGATTAACGCCTCTGGAGCTGCAAGCAGGCGAGGGGCTCGCTCTCGTGAACGGGACCCAGGTCATGACGGCTATAGGGGCTCTTGCGGTTTACGATTCCGAGCGTTTGTCAAAGACCTCGGATGTGGCCGCCGCTATGAGCCTGGAGGTGCTCATGGGGAGCAGGACAGAATTTGACCCATTGATCCACCAGGTTAGGCCCCATCCTGGCCAGGCCGCTTCTGCAGACAATATGAGAAGAATAACCAGGAGCAGCGAGATCATCAGCAGCCATAAGGATTGCAACAGGATACAGGATGCCTATACGCTGAGGTGCTCACCGCAGGTCCACGGGGCAAGCAAAGATGTAATCCGATTCGCTAGAACAACGGTTGAGACAGAGATGAACTCTTCCACCAACAACCCCCTCGTGTTCCCTGAAACAGGGGGCTTTTTGCTGGGCGGCAATTTCCACGGCCAACCC
>JAFDIC010000248.1 GCA_019308525.1 Deltaproteobacteria bacterium | reverse complement strand
TTTTCCGCTCCACCCATTTATGCCAAAAGAAAATAGCGCTCATGGTATTTGCTGTTGTGGTCCCTGGAGGTCTTTTCTCAAGGCTCAATCAAATTCCTTCCAGGGACCTACAAGGCATAAACAGTTAATAGAAGGCCACAGTAGCCCCAAGAGATCATCTTCACCGGAGCCTCCACCTCTCGCCCCTATTGAGAAACCCCTATGAGGACAATGGGGGCGTGGGAACAGCTCAGGAGCGGTATTGAGCCTTGAGAAAAGACCTCCAGGGACCATCGATCGCGGTTGATCAGGCTTTGGGCAACAGCCTGTTGAGTACTAATAACATTCTCCCGCTGTGGCAGGATGAGCCAAGCGGACTAAGCTCGAAGAGGTGAAAGAAGATCATGCCAGATTACGAGGCGCTAAGGGCCAGGGTAGAGGAACTGGGAGAGAGGGCTTGGGATGGGCCGGCACTTGAGGCTAGAATCAGAAAGCTGGCCGCAGAGGGAATTCCCAGAAAGATCCTCAACCGGGAACAGATTTTCGCCGACAAGCAGCAGATCCTGGACCGCGTTCAGCGGCGGGCCGAGGAGTATAACTTTATTACCAAGAATTGTGCCCAGGGCACCGCCCTTTCCCTGATGGAGGAGTTTGGCCTGGGCAATATGGAGATCATCAAGGCCTTGACTCCATTCCCTGGGATCGGCGGGACCGGCGAGATATGCGGAGGCATAACCGGGAGTCTGGTTGCCCTTGGACTTTACTTTGGCAGTGATGACCGACTGAACCTTGAAGCGACCAACAAAACCATTATGACCGCCCAGAAATTCATGGCCCTTTTCGAAGACGAACTCGGGTATCTCTCATGCGCCGAGATACAGGAACATGTTGTATTCGGGCATAACATGGATCCCGGGGCCAGCGAGGCACATATGGCGGCCTTTGCCGAGGCAAAGGGTTTTGAAAAGTGTGGCCTCCCCCCGGGAGTAGGCGCAAGGCTCGCGGCCCAGTTTATCATTGAAAGTATGGAGTAGAACGCCTACCCCAGGACCTCGTGTTTCGGGAAAGGGATGAAATGAGCGCCAAGGAAATATGCATCCTCCTAGGTGTGACTACTTGTGCAAATTGCGGGGTTATGCTACATAGGAACCGCGTTCATTTGAGCCACTGTGTTGAGGCAGATCGGCTCTCTTTCTGAGCTTGCCCACCTCCTGGGAGGGAATTCATATATCACATCTTGGCAGAGCACGTGTGAAATTGCATGAACATCACTCATCTTCTTATTTTTTGGTTCCTGTGGTTCCTCAACTTTTCCACCCGTACGGTCCTCTCTCCCTTACTCCCTGTAATTGAAGACGAATTTCTGGTTTCCCACGCCTTTGCCGGCGCTCTCTTCTTGTTTCTCTCTGTCGGCTACACAATAGCGGTATTTGTATCAGGTCTGTTGTCTGTCCGTGTCGGGTACAAGAGATCAATAATACTAGGATTCTTCCTCCTGGTCACATCTCTGTTTTTCCTGAAATACGCCTTCAGTTACGGTTACATGGCAGTCTGTTTCTTTTTCGTGGGGGCCGGTACCGGTATATACATACCCTGTGCCTTGCCTTTACTGACCTTGATCTTCAGCCCGAAGAGCTGGGGAAGGGCCATTGCCTTCCATGAAACAGCCGCTTCATTTAGTATCCTGGCTATCCCTATTGTAACAGCACTGGCCCTGGAGGTTGTTTCATGGAGGTTCATATTTGTGATCCTGAGTGCAGCCTGCCTTGTGGGTCTGATCCTTTTTCTGAAATTTATCCCTGATCTGACCCAACAGCGGGGGGAAGGGACTGGATTGGCAGTCATATTGCGGCGCAGTGATTTCTGGATAATGACGGCTTTCTGGGTGACGGCCGCAATAAATGCCATGGGTATCTACAATATCATTCCCCTGTTTTTGATCAAAGAGAAGGGAATGGCCTTTGACTCCGCCAACACCCTCTTTGGGATCTCAAGGATAGGCGGACTCCTCGTGGTCCTGTTGACCGGGTTTCTCCTGGATAGATACAGTCTCAGGAAGATCCTTGCTGCCACCTTTCTAATAATGGGGATATCGACAACGGGCCTGGCCCTTGCACCCTTTCACTGGCTCCTGGTGATTATGCTTGTAACCCAAGCAACTATCAGCTCCATGTTCTTCCCCGTGGGCATGATGGTCATAGCCAGCTCGACCGATTCGAAAGAAAGAAGCGTTTATACGGGCGTCATAATCAGCATCTCCGCCCTGTTTGGTATAGGCATTGCACCCACCCTGCTTGGTGCCTTAGCAGACAAATTCAATTTTCTGAGCGGTATTCTGGGATTGGGTATTCTTACGATGGGTACCGCAGTTCTTACCAGGAAACTGAAAAGCACATAGCCCTCGTGGGAGAGGGCCAGAGGTTTGACGCAATTGGTGCGGTGCGTGCTCAGGTTTATTGAGTGATGATCTCGTAGCGCACGGTGACCGAGGCGCGGATCCGCACCTGGCCGGGGTGCACCGGGGTCGGGGCTTTGGCGGTTGTTGCATAGAACCTTTCCAGTTGCGGACGGACAACGGGTGTCCCCCCTTCCCGGATCTCCAGGATGCGGCCGAGCTTGACCCCCGTTGATTCGGCCAGGGCTTCGGCCTTACCCCGGGCCTCTTGGGCGGCCATCTGCAAGGCCTGGTTGCGGTAGGTGGCGGCATCGCGAATATCAAAGGAAATTCCCTGAAGCTGGTTGGCCCCGGCCTGGATACAGGCGTCGATAACGTCACCCACGTGTTTCAAGTCATCGACCTGCAACCGGAGCATGTTGGCTGACCGGTAGGCAACCACGCGGGTGACCTCGCTCTTTCGTTCGTAGATGGGCGTGAGCAGAAGACCGGAAGTCTGGATATGCCCGGAAGGAAGGCCCAGGTTCTCGATGGCCTGTAATACACGCTCCATGATTCGGTTGACTTCTTGCTGGGCCTCGGCCGCCTTTTCAGCCTGGACTACCACCCCCAGCCTTACTACAGCCCGGTCCGGATCCACCGCGATTTCACCGGT
The DNA here is from genome assembly GCA_019308525.1 of Deltaproteobacteria bacterium. The sequence goes on along the minus strand of JAFDIC010000248.1, from coordinate 3,129 downwards.
ACCATTCACAATGATGATCGCCGTCTCCAGGCGCTGGGACACAGCCCCGCTGGCGTTTGATGTCGTGGCCATGGCCGTCACTTGTACCAGCACCACAAGAGCAAAGAATATTCGTTTCATCTCCTTCTCCTCGACCCAAAAAGGTTTCTTCTGGGCATTATAGATGCTTTTCCCCGGCCGTCAAGGGTTTCAGGGGCGCTCTATGATGGCGTTGTTTGCGCCCTCAACTCTGAGAGACACGACAGATCTACCCGTAGGCCAGGAGCCCGGCTCATTCCCGCGAGCCATAGGATTGCCACAAAAGTTTGTACTGATCACAGTGCCGCCGCTCTCCCCTTCAAAAGTGCGCCCAGCAAGCCACCGGAGCATATGAGCCGCACACCCGAAGAGATCACGCCAAGGCTTTTTCTCCACTTCGCAACCCGGAATTCGAGCAGGATGGGGAGTGCCGGGAAGGGAGCGCCGCGCGCTGCAAGTTACTCTTCCCCCCGAGCCCAAAGAGGAAGGGCGAGGAAGTAAGCAAAGGGGGAGAGCGCTATAGCCTGCTCTCCCCCGGAAGTTTGTCAGTCCCTAACGAATGTATCTTGGACAAATGTATTTCATTTGAGTTTCTTGATAAGGGTCTTAAGATATGTTTCCCTTTCCTGGAACATGTTGATAACTTCGGGTCGGGTCATTACCCTCATGGGGCTGCCGCTCATCTTCATCTTCTTTACAACCTTTTTGTCTCGAAACATCTTCGGGAATATTTCTGCACACTTATCGATGATGGGTTGAGGGACGCCTTTTGGGAACGCCACTCCACGGAAGTTTACACTGGAGTCGTCGACATTCACTCCCATTTCCTTGAATGTCTTTACTTCGGGAAGGAACGGGTGCCGCTGGAGATCCGCAACCGCCAGTATCTTGATACGATCCTTGTTCCTGAAGGAATCTGAGAGATTGTTGAATCCCGCTTTGACCTTGGCGGCAATTACCGATTGCATGGCCGGCACCCCGCCTTTCTCAGGAATGTAAGTCATCTTGATTCCCGCGGCCTTAGAGAATTGGAGAAAGGCGATATGATGTCCCACATACATACCGGCCCCGCTCACCGTAATCTTGCGGGGGTTCTTTTTTGCATAGTCAATAAAGTCCTTCAGGGTGTTGAAAGGGCTGTTCTTGGGCACGATCAGCACTGCCGGATCTGCCCCCCAGTTGGCGACGGGCTCAAATTTGCGGATATTGTATTTGGTCTTGTACACGATGGACTGGGCGATGAAATGGGGGACATTGTAGGCAAGCATGGTGTATCCATCCCTTGTCCCTTTTTCGATACACCAATTCCATCCCACCTGGCCGCCAGCTCCAGGCTTGTTGATAATCACGATGGGCTGACCCAAGTACTTGTCGAGACCCGCCATCATGGTGACAATTCGAGCCTGGAAATCTGTAGCGCCTCCTGGAGAGTACGCAACAATCAAGCTGATGGGCGACTCCGGATAGGCGGCCATGGAAGGCGGCCCTGCGGTCAACATACCAGCCATCAAGAACGCCAAGACTCCCCCAAGAAACAAGATTCTCTTTTTCATCATCTCCTCCTTTTTTGGTGTTAACTCGTTGAGACCTCAACGCCTCCCTACAACAACACATATTTCCAAATCTCAAAACAATATGCCCTTTGGAGTCTGTACCATCAGGATCCTGTTAAACAGGACATAGAGGATACCGGTAAAGAGTAACACAATTCCGACCCTTGTCAATCCCTTCCGGAGTGTCAACCCCTCTCTGCCAAATATGAAAACCACCGCCAAAAAAAACAGGAATGCTGATGCGTAAAAGCCAAGGCGCTCCATTAAGGCGAGGTAGATCAGGATCAGCAAAAAGCAGGCCGACACGATCACATAAGGATGCCGGGTTTTAGCCATATCATCACTATTCTGGACTCGATCCGATTGAAGCGTGGGTCTCTGGCCGTCATGGCCTGCAATCAAGGTCTGCAACAGCAGTCCGGCGGAGAGTGCGAACATGATGATGATTAGTACCCTTGGGAAGATTATCGCGCGCGGATCTTCCATCAGAGACAGGGACCAGTAAAGGACACTCAGGCAGGCCAGCAGCACTATTGATAGAATCAAATTCCTTTTCATGGCCTCTTCCCCTTTGTTTTCCTGGCAGCATTTATTTCCATAAAAATACTGTATGCGATCGATGCGACACAAAGTGAAATGATGGTGATGTTCATGGCACCGGTAAAGAAATAGGAAAAGACCCCTGCTTCGGTCTCAGCGATCAGCTTGCCCTTTAGAAAATTATCCTCGGCGATCGGCCCAAGGATAATGCCGAGCACCACAGGGGCGGCGGAGAAGCCGAATTTGCTACCTATATACATCAGCGTTCCAAGGCTGAACATCACTATGACATCTTCAAAACTGTTTTGCACACTGTAGGTCCCGAAAACGGCAAGGACCGTGACCGCGGCAATCATGTAAAGATTGGGGACGCTCATCACCATATAAGAGTAACGGGACATGGTGAGCCCGAATATGCACATACCCAACTGGGCCAGGACCAGGCTCCCAATAAAGGCGTAAGTGATAGGGGCATTAGTCAGGAAGAGGTCTGGACCCGGAAAAAGGCCATGGATAAGCAGCCCTCCCAGCAAAACAGCGGCCGTAGGGCTTCCCGGGACACTGAGCGTCAAGAGAGGTATCAATGACGGCCCGACCATTGCATTGTTGGCGGATTCGGCTGCCACTACACCTTCAGGGTTCCCTTTTCCGAAAATGATTTTGGGATTCTTGGTGAATTTCCTCACCTGGTCGTAGGCTATCAGCCCTGAGACCTGACCGCCCGCACCGGGAATGACACCGATTATGGTCCCGACTATAGAGCCTACGGACAAGGCCTTGAGCATCTTCAAATTCTCAAGGAATGTCTTGAAAAGGATTCCTCTTTCCGGTTTGTAGTCCGGTCTCTCGATGCGGTGTGAATGCAACTTTTCTGCCAGGGAGTAAACCTGTGGAATTGCAAAGAGTCCTATCAACGCCGGCACGATGGCGACTCCTCCGGTAAGGACATCCAAGAATACGAAGCGAGGAACGCCTAAAATAGGGCTGTATCCTATGGTGCTGACCAGGAGGCCGAACA
>JAFDIC010000247.1 GCA_019308525.1 Deltaproteobacteria bacterium | reverse complement strand
GAACAGATGGTCATTGATTTGAACGTCAAGCTCTCCTTCAAGCAAATAACCGCATTCCTCTCCTTCATGTGATTGCAGATCATCTCCCGAAGAGGCACCGGGAGGATACACACAAAGGACAAACTCAAAAGGCATCCTAAGTCCCTTGGAAAGAAGTTCGAAATGAACGCCACCATTTTGAAGGGTCATGGCTTTCCGCTTATCAGGTTCTGACAATGTCCAGAAGGCATTCTCTGCCCGAGGAGGGTCTGGACTGTCGATCTCTGTCACGATTTCCACAAGGGGAACGTGAAACGCGTCTGCAATAGTATGAATGATGTTCAGAGATGGATTCACGGTGCCAGTTTCAATCTGGCTAATAAGACTGGGTGAACAGTTGCAGACCCTCGCAAGCTGGACAAGGGTCAGCCCCCTTTCCTTGCGTAGGGTCCTGATCCTTTTCCCGAGGCTATTGGAGAAAATCGCCATATCTCCAGTGAAACTGAAAAATTCAGTATTCTTTAAAAAGATATGTAGTATGCTTAAAATAGAATTTCTCCTCTGTCAACAAAAAAAACAACTCGTCGAGTGCTCTGGCACATCCCCACTCTAGGACGGCGATACCGAGGTATTTCTTCACTCTCTCAAGAGCATTGAAGTGAATCTCGCAATCCGTTACAATTTCAAAGCCTAGGTGATCCTTTCCGATGAAAAAGTTGTGCGGGAAAGGATAAGGATCGGAGCGAATGAGGTTGGAGAAACACCTTACTTTCGGTAAAAAGTAAACATCCCAAAGGAATGAAGCACACTTTTGGGTTTTGATCGCTAAACTATCCGCAGCTATGCCCAAATTGGTCAAAAGTTGGGAGTACGAAAGGCAGAGCTTTCCCTTTTCCCTGGCACCATGCCCATGATTCAGTGGAAAACTTTACATCCAATGAGCTTGCGGACTTCCACCCAACAAATCAGGCAGATCTTGTATGCTCTACCGCCGAAACGTATTATGCCTTCAAGAGCCAAAACCCAATCTGTGCACCAGTCACAAACAGGCAGAGCGCGAAGCAGAACGGAATCCTTTGGCCCAGGCTCAGGCCGGTAACCTCCAAGTATGAGACTGGCTACCAAGCCACAAGGCTCGTTACCGGCATAAGGTTAGGGTGCCCCTATGGATGACATGGCATTCAGACAGCTCCTGGAATTTCTCGGGCTCTCCTGGCGGGGATACAGGAAGGTTCGAAAGGGGGTCAAGAAGAGGATTGCCCGTCACATGGCAGAGTGCGGGTGCCGCTGCGTTGAAGAATATATTCAGCTTCTAGAGACGGACAGGGACCTGAGGGCTCAGTGTGAGATCATGATGGCGGTTTCCATCAGTCGCTTCTTTCGTGATCGTGCCCTGTGGGAAACCCTTGGGAAGGATATCGTGCCTGAACTGAGCTGCCGCGATACCGATCGACTTTCGGTATGGTGTGCGGGGTGTGGCTGCGGAGAGGAAGTCTACTCCCTCAAGATCCTTTGGGAAGAGATCAGACCGGGGCTTAACCCTGTCCCCGTACTCCGGGTCCTGGCCACTGATATGAACCCGGCATTCCTCGCCAGGGCAAGGATCGGGGTCTACCCCCGCAGCAGCCTCAAAGAGGTCCCAGAAATCATGCACCGGCGATATTTTCTCGCTCAAGGGAACCAGAATTTTGCTGTGAAGCCTTCTCTGAAAGACGGGATCTGTTGGAAGCAGGGGAACCTCCTCTCCAGTATGCCTCAAGAGACCTTCCACCTTGTCTTCCTGCGGAATAATCTCCTGACTTACTACGGAGAGGAATCAAAGACATCCGCCTTTCAAAAGGTCCTTGGGCGCCTCGAGGCGGGGGGATATCTCGTTATTGGTAGCCACGAAAAGATTCCAAAGGGAATAGGAGGTCTGAAGCAGGTGAGAGGGCATTCGGATCTCTTCCTGAAGGAGTTTAGTTGACCTTCAGAATACTTCACCGAGCATCCTCAACCGGCCAGGCTCTGAATACCAAAAATGAGACCGTGAGTGGTCTCCCGGTACGGGGCGTCGAACATGTAGAATCGCGACTCCCGGCTTGCTTATCTCGTGGTGTCTTGTTGATCCAGGAAATCTTTTGACCGAAGTCAAATTTCGTGGTAACTCTACTGGCGGTAAGCCCGGTCGGGCCCGGGGATGCAGGCTGTGCCCGTGTCTTACACGCTGCTCAGAAACGGGAGGTGAATGGATATGGAAAATGGCGTACTCTACGGTTATAACGGCAGGGTGCTTCGAGTGGACCTGTCCAAGGAGAGAGTTGATTCTGAGAGGATCGACAGTGCATTTTGCAGAAAGTACCTGGGAGGCACGGGATTCATTGCCTATTACCTTTTGACTGAGACAAGTCCGGGTGTCGATCCCCTGGGGCCTGACAACAGCCTCGTCTTTGCCCTGGGTCCGGTGACAGGACTAGGTCTCGGGGGAGCGGCTCGTCACGCAGTCGGAGGGAAGTCACCCCTGACGGGGGGCATTGCAAAGGCAGAGGCAGGCGAATACTGGGGGTCTCAGCTCAAGCGGGCAGGTTTTGATGCCATTCTGATCCAGGGGAAGGCAAGGAGACCTGTCTACCTGTGGATTCACGGGGGGGAGGCGGAGATAAGGGACGCTGCTCACCTGTGGGGCAAACACACAAAAGAAACCCAGGAAACAATACGTTCGGAACTGGCGGACGACAGGATCAGGGTTGCCATGATCGGCCCTGCCGGAGAGAACATGGTCAGGTATGCCTGTGTGATGCACGGCCTGTTTGATGCGGCCGGACGCGGCGGGATGGGAGCGGTCATGGGCTCAAAAAACCTCAAGGCCGTTGCCGTGCGCGGGAATAGACTTCCCGCCGTGGCCGACGCGGAAGGAGTGAAACAACTGGGAGGGTGGCTCAAGAACAACCTGGAACTGGTGAAGTCTTTCTCGGAGTTTGGGACCGGCGGCCCCATGCCCCGGTTGGAGAAGCTGGGAAATCTTCCTGTGAGGAACTACCGAGACAGCGGCTTCCCGGCGGTGGACAAGATATCCGCCATCACTCTGAAGGAAACTATTCGGGTAGGCATGGATTCGTGTTTTGCCTGCCCGGTGAGGTGCAAGAAGACGGTGGAGATTAAGGACGGACCCTACCAGGTGGATCAATCTTACGGCGGTCCCGAGTACGAAACCCTTGCAGCCCTTGGGTCGGCCTGTGGAATCGATAACCTTGAGGCCATCGCCAGGGGAAACCAGTTGTGCAATGCCAATTCCCTGGATACCATATCTACGGGCATGACCATCGCCTTTGCCATGGAATGTTTTGAGAACGGGCTGTTGACCCAAGAACAGGTGGGCGGGCTAGAGTTGAAATTCGGAAATGCGGATGCCATGCTCAAGGCGATCGAGTTGATTGCCAGCCGGGAAGGCATCGGCGATATCCTGGCCGAGGGTACTGCCAGGGCTGCTGAGAGAATCGGAAAAGGGGCGGACACGTTTGCCATGCAAGTGAAAAGGCTGGAAATGCCCATGCACGAACCGAGACTCAGTAAGGCCCTCGCTCTTGGATACATGGTGAATCCCCACGGTGCAGACCATATGGACAGCATGATCGACATCTTTTACAGTTCCTTCGGCCAGCAGCCTTTTCTCACCATACCTGATGCCGTCCCCCTGGGCCTGGAGCCCGCCACACTGGATGATATCGGGCCCCGCAAGGTAGCGCTTTTCAAGGTGCTTCAGTCGAAGCGAATCATTTGCGATTCCCTGGTCCTGTGCGATTTCCTCCCCTATTCTTACACACAGATCTCAAGGCTTATTTCGGCGGTGACGGGGTGGGAGACGAGCGTCATGGAGCAGGTGAGGGTTTCTGAACGCATTCTCACCATGTGCCGAATGTTCAATGTCCGGGAAGGCATGACAGAAGCGGATGATCAACTTCCGGTCCGCTTCTTCCAACCCACCAGGAAGGGTCCCCTGGCGGACAAGGCCCTCAATGCCACAGACATGGACAGGGCAAAACGTTACTATTACAGGCTCATGGGCTGGGACGATTCGGGGGTTCCAATTCCCGGGAGATTGGAGGAACTGGGAATCGAGCACCTGGCAACAACCCCTTGACCTGAATCATGGGGTAAAGGTTAGGCCTTTGCCGAGTGTTCCAAGACATTCTGTTATGGCCGGTCCAATGAATCAGGACACTGATACGCAAGGAATCCATAACTTCTACTTTCGTGATATTCATCCAAAGGTGTTCCTGGGTACGGCAAGCGACAGGTACGCGGGGTGGATCGGGCAGATTTACACCCCTGGGCGATACAGGCCGAATGCCAGGAGCAAGGTTGTTGGAGGTAAATCCTTCAAGGAAGAGGTTCTGCCCGTAGAGTGCGTCAGAGAGTATTTTACGCACTTCTCCGTCCTCGAAATTGACTATACCTTTTACAGCACATTGCTGGACAAAAACCTTGAACCTACCCAGAGCTACCGTGTGCTCCAGACTTACCGAAGGTTCCTCACCAAGCATGATCACCTGGTGCTCAAGGTACCCCAGGTGGTTTTTGCCCGGAGGCTGCGCGCCGGCGGCAAGTTCATAGACAATCCTGATTACCTTAACCCGGATATCTTTACCAGGCAATTCTATGATCCTGCAACAAAAATCCTGGGAGACCTGATCAGCGGTTTTGTTTTTGAACAGGAATATCAGCCCAAGAAAGACCGTACGCCTCCAAAGGAATATGTGGATGGCCTGGACAAGTTCTTTTCCGAGCTACCCGGGGATACCCGCTACCACGTAGAGACCAGGACTGAATCCTATTACGCGAGTCCATACTTCGATCTTCTTCAGAAACACGGGATTGGGCATGTATTCTCCCATTGGACCTGGCTCCCGCCCTTGCGAAAACAGTTCCTCAGGTGTGGTAAACGCTTCCTCAACTCGGGAAGACAGTGTATCATTCGATTGATGACGCCCCGGGGGATGAGATATGAAGAAGCCTATGCAAAGGCATTCCCCTTTGACAGGCTTGTGGATGGAATGATCAGCCCCGGCATGATCCCCGATACAGTGGACATTGTAAGAGAGGCCGTAAGGGATGGTATCCAGACAAACGTTATCATCAACAACCGGGCCGGGGGAAACGCACCTCTGATAGCAAAGGAAATCGCCAGGAAGCTAGCTGATAATCATGGAATCAGCAAAATGCCAGATCAAGAAACAGGGCTTTCCGCCAGGTAGATGTCTCGTCAAGACAGACGGTAAGCGCAGAACTGCTTGCCAGGCCACATTGAAACATGAAAAAGGGGGTACCGTACCGCCTTATAACCTCCGTTCACCTCTCACGACCCGAGAACTACCTATCCATCTACCAGTCCGGGTGCAATTTCTCATGTCGGAAATGTCACTCATGGTATTTCAGCAAGGTAAGAGACGGGACCTGGTATTCACCAGGGGATATACTGAAAAAATGCTTGGAATACGAGAGATTCGTTAATCTTGAAGAGGCCAGGGGAAGAGCGACTGCCTGGCATGCGCAAGAGACCTGCCGGTGCTGCGGGAGCTGTGTTACCCATGGTCGTCGCTCACGCTCCTGCCCGGGAGTCCTGAAACCGGATTCAATCCTTCTGAGTCCCCAGGGATTCGGCCCTGCGAGGAACATCGTGGCCTTCACGGGCGGAGATATGACCTGCTGTCCGGAGTTCTACTAGGGGTTTTTCAATGCCTGTGAAATCAAGTTGAAGGCGGATCGGACGATTTCCTCATTGGACAAGCCCTGACAAGACTCAGTACGTTGAACTATATTGTTCAGGAACGTGACTATGAACAGCGCATCATATCGGCGGTTCAGGTGGTGATAATACCCCTTCAAGACCCCTTCGTCGATGACCTTCTGGAATAGGGCCAAGTATTCATCCCTTGCCTTCAAGTAGTCGGAAAAAAGCTTGGGCGTCAGGTTCAACTTCAAGAGGGGATAAAACCCCACCCTCCCAGGATGGGAGATCAACCACCGGATATGGTTGTCTATGAGCGCTTCCAGTTTCTTCTCTGGTGTCATTTCGGAGTCTACGATCGGCCTTGCCTGGGCCATGATCTCATAGATGGCGCTCACCGTAATCTCAAAAAAGACGGCCATCTTGTTCTTGAAATGGTAATATATGGTCGCCTTGTTGACACGGGCTGCCCGGGCGATATCAT
>JAFDIC010000246.1 GCA_019308525.1 Deltaproteobacteria bacterium | reverse complement strand
TCCACCTGGGCCGCGTTGGAGAGGTTGATTCCTTTCAGACCAGTTGAAAAGTACATCTGTCGCAGTTCGTCCGAGAGACCCACTCCTGCGATATCCTCCCCGTAGTTCGAATCGATCAGGGCCTTGCGCAAGGGCGAGCCGGGCATGCCCAGGAGGATGTATTCGAGGATATGACCGGCCATTTTCATCTCGGGGGTCTCAGTGCCGTGGAGGAGCCAGTTGACCGTGATCATGCCCTTGGCGTGCTCTTCCTCTCCTTCTCCAACGATATACCGCCGAGTGAGGCGCCTGGGCCTCTCAAGGGGGGGCTGAAGAGGAATGGAGGAATCGATCACCCGGCGATCAAATTCATCCAGATACCCCTTGATTATTTCAAGCCTTGTTTCAGGCGGGTCGTCACCGTAGAAAAAGATCCTGGCATTGGAAGGGTGATAGTACCTTTCATGAAAGGCCTTGAATTCCTCATAGGTCAGCTTGGGGATCTCCTTGGGATCACCTCCTGAATCGAACCTGTAAGGGCTGTCAGGAAAGAGGGATTGTTGGGAGTATTCCGCCAGCAGATTATCGGGGGAAGAATAGGCCCCCTTCATCTCACTGAAGACCACACCCTTGTATTTCAAGGATCTGTTCGGGCCTTCCAGCTCATAGTGCCAGCCCTCCTGCTTGAAGATGAGGGGGGTCAAGCGCGGGAAGAAAACCGCGTCCAGGTAAACGTCTATCAGGTTGTAGAGATCTTTTGGACTCTGACTCGCAACCGGGTAGCAAGTCTTGTCAGGGTAAGTCATGGCGTTGAGGAACGTCTGGAGAGAGCCCTTCAGGAGTTCCACGAAGGGCTCCTTCACCGGGTATTTTCTTGAACCACAGAGGACCGAATGTTCAAGGATGTGGGGAACACCGGTGGAATCCCGCGGAGGTGTCCTGAAAGTGATACCAAAGACCTTGTTCTCATCATCATTGATGAGGGACAGGATTTCAGCCCCGGTCTTCTGGTGGCGGAGGAGTTCCGCCCTTGTGTTCAATTCCCCTATTTCCTGCGTCCTAATGAGCTCAAAACCCTCTGACGATGCCATTTCAACCTCCTGATGCTTCAACCTTTAGGTGAAGATCTTAATTCGTGCCCATCCATAAATCAATCTTGCACGCTAGGCAGTTTCCAATCCAGAAACGAGCAATTTTTCATAAGATTAAGGAAATCAAGGAATTACGCGGAGGCATACTGTAGTATGCCGCACAAATAATTCCGCAGATTAACGCAGAGATTGTGAAAAAGGGCCATTTATAGATCGAAACTAATTCGAATCTGTTGCTATTACAAGCTATATCCTGGCTCTTTCGGCCCCCCGATTGTATAGTAGAAAACAAACTCTCTAAAAAGAGTCCAAATTCTGGCGTGACAGGAAACCCAATTTTCTATTCCATTCCTAAAGAGGTTCGGGGCATATTTGTAATCAACTGTTAACAAAAGCACCCCACCTTTGTTAAAAGCTTTGCACATCAACGGTTTTGGACGAGAGGGATTTTTCCCATTATTGCCATCTTGACACGGAAAATATGATGTTTATTTTTTAGGGCGAAAAAACCAGAAAGGGCATTTCCTGGTAACAATCAAAAGGAAAGGAGGGAGATGCTATGGACTTGGTGAAATGGAATCCTTGGAAAGAGATGGAGACGTTCAGGGACCGGATCAATCGGTTTTTTGAGGAACCCTTCCTTCCTTCGGTATGGTTTGGTGACGAGCCGTTTTTCGGCGAATGGAAGCCCGCGGTAGACATCTATGACGACGATGACAAGATAGTCATCAAGGCGGAGCTTCCCGGTGTGGACAAGAAGAATATTGAGGTAGACCTGAAGGATCGCGTCCTGACCATCAGGGGTGAGCGATCCCGTGAAAGTGAAACAAAGGAAGAGAACTACTACCGAAGGGAGAGGGCGTTCGGTAAGTTCCAGAGGTCCTTCACGCTTCCCGGGGAATATGATCCCGACAAGGTAAAGGCGGAGTTTAAGGACGGGGTCTTGCACATCGAGATACCAAAACCCGAGGAAGTGAAACCCAGGAAGATTACGGTCCACTAATCTGAATGTCTGGTACAAGGGGCGGCTCCAGGGCCGCCCTTTTTTCTTGCCGCTCCGGGACATAGATCAGATACCCTGTCAATCATGGGGCTGCTGAAAGGAGGGCTCGATGAGACCATACTTCTCGCGATGATATTTCTGGGTCACACATCCATGCTTGACTCGAATTGTTAAGGCCGCGGAGAGTCTTGAGTCTCACCCTGGACAGTATCGTGACCTATGCCTGGCATCGAATCACCAATTCGCCGGATGAAAGTCTCAAGAGCAAGATCGAAAAAGCTAAACGGCGTGCATGTGGGTATCGAAAACGTGCCCATTACAAGACGGCCATCAATTTTCATTGAGGATGCCTGTATCTTCCAAGAAGAAAGCCAGGGGGCACTACAGGGCATCTGGACACAAACACAAGATATGGGGCGGGGTCATCCACACAATTCCGCGATGCCCGTCAGGTACGAGATCTTTTCTTGTTCAACATTTTTGCGATCTTTCTTCTTGCGGTGAAGAGGACTATTCTATAGACGCGCCCTACTGTAAGAAGCCTGTGTCTAACCATCTTTTTTAGAACGCGCAATATCACCGGGATCGTAAAGAACGAGGCGTTTATGTCCCTGCGTATTTGCTGAAGGTCATCAAGGGACAGGCTGTCAGAAAACACCTTCCCAGAATCTTCGTCTATGTGGTAATTATCAATATTTCGCACCATGTCTTTGAGGGGGGAATACTTTGTAGCCCTTAAGACCGACAAGCCCAGTGTATCAACACCTAGCTCATGCGAAAATCTTACTATCTCAAGCATGTCGTCTCTGGTTTCGCCAATATTGCCTACGATAAAATAACAGTGGTATATGAAGTTGAATTGTCTCAGAACATCAAAGTATTTCTTCACTTCAGCAACAGTAAAACCCTTATTCATTGATTTTAGGGTCCTGTCATGTGCCGATTCTATCCCCAGAAGGAAAGCCATGAAACCAGCCCTGTGCATCTTCTTAAGAACATCCGGTCGTTTTGCAACTTCCAGCCGCGCATTTATAGCGTATTTCTTTTTCAGCCCCTCTCTTATTATTAACGTACAGAGTCTTTCAACCCAGTCCATGTCAGCCGTGAATATGTCATCTGCAAAGCCTATCACATCAGCGTCTATGGTTTTTATTTCAGCGACTACAGATTCGGGCGTTCTTATTGACCACTTTCTTTTCTCCCCCAGGGGGTTGAACTTGAAATCGCAAAATTTGCAGTTATATGGACAACCTCTTGACGCCAACATGAGGTCTACCTGTAGGTTCGATCTGTACCCATCTATTGTAACCATGTACTCATAACGACGAAGGTTTCTGTTCGGGTAGAAATCGTTTTCTACAGGAGCAAGCCTCCTGTTCTTGTTATGGACTATCTTGCCATCCAGTTTGAATGAGAGGCCATCAATATCCTGTGAAAGGCCCTTTTGAACAATTTCCCTTATAACCTCTTCCCCATCCCCGCGAACGATAGCGTCGATCCTTGGAATCTCTTCGAACAGTTCATCAACATGTTCCGTCGCATATCTGCCGCCCACGATTATAGTAATATTTTCGGGAATTGAATCTATTGTAGCTTTTACAAAGTCAGCCTCGACGTCCCAGTTATGGCTCACAAGCAATAGGTCTGTGTCCCCATTGATAAATGAAGACAGCGGCTCCTTTTCGTATCTCAAGTCAAGAATCCTTATGCTCTCCACCAGATCTTCTAAAGCACTGCTCACGTATTCAAGGCCAATCGGAGGCAGAAATCCTACGCTTTTCAGCTCTTGTTTGTACGGATAAACACTCAAGACATTCTTGTAAACCATCTCTTAATGCGCTCCCTTTTCTATACTAAAGAGCTCCAATCCGAAGGTCGAAACCAATCAAGCCTTTCAATAGGGCTTTTACGATCTTTATCAACAATGAGTATTTTCGCGCCTCCTATTCTTCCAATCATAACATGATACAAAAGGCAGGGAATATCTGATCGAGCTATCCTGTGCATGCCTGCAAAGTATTCCCAGACAGACCTTGTGTCAAGTCCCAAAATCCACGGCTAGCAACTCTGATTATACGCCCAACTTTGGTGAACCGGCAAAAGAATCAAAATTGACGGCTTCACGGAAAGTCCCGGTAGCTCGTCACTCCGGCTAAAGCCGAATCCATAACCATATGAGATAGCTGAATGCCGGCGGGGAGTTCCTCTCGCACTCAAGATGCGGGACCGGAATAACGGAAGAGGGGGGTTTTTTGAGAAAGAGGTAGATGGATTGGCATTGAATATGATATCAAAACATGATCGAATCAAAAATTCTTGTGGTTAGATTCCGTGCTGCCGGCTAATTGTTTGCTGTGTTTCAGGAAGAGCTGAGCATGATAGGGGACTTTCGGCAGGGGATCAAACACATATGACAAGGAAGAAGAAATGCTGGAAAAGGAATGTCCAGTGCCGGAGCCTTTCAAAAGGGTGATAGGCTCTACAGTTTTCTTGACCCTGCTTTTCTTTCTGACCTTCATCGCCCGGTTTATCTTCGCCCCTCTGATGCCGAGCATTGTCAGGGACCTGGGAATTACACCGGCCCAAGCAGGGTCCATATTCCTGATCGCGTCGGTGGGCGTCTTCATTGGCTCCATGGCCTCTGGATTCATTTCCTCCCGAATAAACCATCGAGGCAACCTGGTAGTCTCCATGTATGTGGCGGGTGCAGCGCTGCTCATATGCGCCATCTTTTCCACACTGTGGGTAATAAGATGTTCCATGTTCTTCCTGGGCATTGCAGCGGGCCTCAATTTGCCTTCCAACGTGGCAACCATCACGGCCATGGTGAGCAGGCAAGACTGGGGCAAGGCCCTGGCCGTGCAACAGACCGCTCCTCCCATGAGCCTGGTCGTAGGTCCCCTTATTACGGTCCTGCTCCTGGCCAGGTTTTCCTGGAGGGCGCCCCTGTTATGTATTGCGGGTGCAGCAATAGCAGTGGGGTTTGTCCTGCTTTTCTTCGGCAAGTTCGGTGATTTCCCGGGTGATCCCCTGAAGCCGGCTCCTGTTAAGACCGTGTTGGGACTGAGATCCTTCTGGGTGATGGTCGTGCTCTTTGCCCTCGGGATGGGCGGGCAGGTGGGTGTCTACGCGATGCTTCCCCTGTACCTGGTGAGCGAAAGGAACATGGGCCCTGATACGGCTAATATGTTGATAGGTATTGCGCAGATATCCGCCCTTTTCATGACCTTTTTGGCAGGGTGGATAACGGACAGGATTGGAGAGAAAATGGCCATAATGGTGTTCCTGACCGTTTCAGGGGCAGTAAACATAATGCTGGGACTTTCTTCGGGTCCGACGCTCAAGGTCATGGTTTTTTTGCAACCCGCGCTATTTGTATGTTTCTTTCCTGCGGCCTTTTCTGCGCTGTCCAGAATCGTCCAGCCCACGATGCGAAGTATTGCCGCTGCAATGGCTCCTCCAACGGCTTTCATCCTGGGAGGAGGTCTTTTCCCCGCCGCCCTGGGTTATATGGGTGAGGCTTACACCTTCGGGTTGGGGATATCCCTGTCCGGTGGCATTGTCGTGGTCGGCTCAGTGCTGGCCCTCTCCTTGAGACTATTGGAGAAGATGGATGACGGCTGCTGAAATCCACCCTCCAAGTCCCTTTCCTGCTCCACTAAGCCTTTCCCTCGGCCGCCAGCGGGGGAAGGTAGGGCCCGGTTTTTCCTTCTTGCCCCAGTCTAGTGTGCTGTGATAGTCTCATTTTCGTCTGCCATGGGCCGAAAGGGATCTACCATGCGTACGCAGACCACCGGCTCTGCCTTTGAGGTCCTAACTTGCGCAAGTGATATCGGTGTGTTATAAGGAAACTCGGGTCGCGGGATCTGGAGATTTTCTCAGGACAATCTAATCAATTCATGAAAGGAAATCTACGAGGGGCTTTGCCCTTGAGGTGGTTTGGGGCAAGTTCACATCCAAGAGGTGAAAATGGCCAAGCGTGGCAAGACCTGCTTTAAGATCCTCATGTATTCCCATGACACCTATGGTCTCGGTCACATCAGAAGGACCATGGCAATTGCCAATCACTTGCGGGACAGGGACATCAATACGCTTATTCTGACTGGT
>JAFDIC010000245.1 GCA_019308525.1 Deltaproteobacteria bacterium | reverse complement strand
TTATCTTTTACGGAACAACAGGTGCGATCCAGGAGGTTGACAACACGAACGTATGCTTCTGCATTATCGAGGGAGACTCCACTGTTCTTGTGGAGGCTTCAGGTACCCCCGCCCGGTATCTTTTGAAAACAGGAGTTGATGCGTCCGCCCTTGATGCGCTTGTCATAACCCATGCGCATCCTGATCATATGTATGCGCTTCCTTCCCTTGTTCACAATCTGTGGCTGCTTGGAAGAAGAAGACCTTTGAGGATCTTCTGTAATCCAGAAACCGAGGAAAAGGCAAGGGAACTTATCGATGTTTTCTCCCTTTTTGAAAGAAAAAACATGTTTCCAATGGAATGGGTGTATCCGGGCGGCAGACCTTTCAAGGGGATTTCAGGATTTGAGATCTCTCTTTTTCCTGTAAACCATCCAGTTTCAGCTTCAGGCCTTAAGATCAAAACAGCCACATCCTCTCTGGTATATTCTTCAGATACGGCACCATCGGAAAGACTTGTCGAGGAGACAAGAGGGGCCAGGGCACTCATACATGAGTCCACGGGTGATGAAAAACTCAGAAAAAAATTAAATGAGGACGGCCACTCAACAGCCGGGCAGGCAGGAGAGGCTGCGCAAAGGGCCGGGGCTGCCGATCTTTTTCTCTGCCATTTTGACCTTCACAACGGACCTGCCCTTGAAAGACTCAAGATTGAGGCCGAAAAGACATTTAAGGGGAACGTGATCATCCCCGAGCTTTTCAGGTTCTACGAGGTCTAGAGGGTGGGTCGGATGATGTTCACTACTCTTGCGAGTGCCGGGTTCCACAGAGGTTCAATTTCAGACTGAGCTATCAATCCATTTTCATACAAAGCCTAAGAAACATGGAACTTTTGCATAACCGTTCAAGAATTGTTGACAACCGAATGCAGATGCACAAATATTAGCCAGTTTCATCGAATTCTGGACTGAGGCAGCCACCATGTTGCCGTCCCCTAAGCAACTTTTGCAAATCACGGTCTTCCCTCGGGAGGTGGGAGAGTGGAACGAGAACCGGTTCAGGCCGAACCCTTCAAGATAAAGATGATAGAGCCCATCAGGCTTATTCCACGCCAGGAAAGGGAGAAACGCATCCAGGAAGCCCACTTCAATGTCTTCCGGCTGAGGCCTGACGACGTGTATATCGACCTCCTTACCGACAGCGGGACTTCTGCCATGAGTGACAGGCAGTGGGCTGGTCTCATGATGGGAGACGAATCCTATGCAGGTTCGCGAAACTTTGACCATTTGAAAGAGTCCATAAAGGATCTCATGGGATTCGAATACGTGGTGCCTACACACCAGGGAAGGCCTGCCGAGAATATCCTGACCGCCGCCCTCATCAAGCCAGGACAATTCGTCCCAGGCAACACCCACTTTGACAGCACCACGGCCCACATCATTCAAAAGAAGGGCGTACCCGTGAACTTCCCGATACCGGAGTCCCTGAAGACCGCTGAATACCACCCCTTCAAGGGCAATGTTGATACGGGGAAGCTGGAGAGATTTCTTCAACAGGAAAAGGGCAACATCTCCTTCTTCCTTATGACTGTCACCAATAATACCGGGGGCGGGCAACCGGTTTCCATGGCCAATATCAGAAGGGTCAGGCATTTGACCGATCAGTACGGGATCCCTTTCTTCTTTGACGCGGCTCGTTTTGCAGAGAACGCCTATTTCATAAAAGAGCGGGAGGAAGGCTATAGTGACAAGCCCATCAAGGAAATTGTCCGGGAGATGATGTCTTACGCCGATGGGTGCACTATGAGCGCCAAGAAAGACGGTCTCGTCAACATGGGTGGTTTCATTGGCCTGAACGATCAGGGTTTGTACGAGCAGTGTTGTGAAATGCTTATCCTTCTTTAGGGATACATAACCTATGGCGGTCTTTCAGGAAGGGATCTGGAGGCATTGTCCATCGGGCTTCAAGAGGTGGCAGACGAGCACTACCTGCGCTATCGCATCGACCAAGTCCGATATTTGGCTGCGGGCCTGACTGATAACTGTATCCCCATCATAAACCCCCCGGGAGGTCACGCGGTCTATGTAGACGCAAAGGCATTCTTGCCCCATATCCCCCGTTCTCAATTCCCCGGGCAGGTTACGGCCGTGGAGCTATATGTAGAGGCCGGGGTGCGCTCCATAGAGATCGGTGGAGTGGCCTTTGCCAGGAAAGACAAAGAGACTGGAGAAACCGTGTACCCGGAGCTTGAACTCACCCGGCTTGCCATTCCAAGGAGGGTCTATACCAACCGCCACATGGACGTCGTCATTGATGGCCTGAGGCGGGTATCTGATAGAAAAGAGGGTATACGTGGGCTCAAGATTGTCTGGGAACCCAAGGTCTTGCGTCACTTCATGGCCAAGTTCGCTCGGGCTTGATTTTCGGCCCGGGAGAAGGCGGACCAACTCGGTTGTGTTCCATTGTCGGAGTCTGTGATCGGAGGTTTGAAATCATCAGCGCGCTGCTGAAAGGGGAAGTAGTGGACTACCACGGAAAGGAGTTCCACTGGACAAAGCAATGCTACCTTCGATTCAGGCCCTTTCGGGAGAAAATCCCCATCTACGCCTGCGGGTTCGGAGAGCAATACCTGTCCATGACAGGCGAGACCGGAGACGGAAGCCTGCCCATGATCACCCCTCCCGAGTCAGCCGAATACATGGTTTCGGCGATCAGGAAAGGGGCCGAAAAATCCGGCCGCAATCCCAAGGACATTGACATTGCGGGATGCGCCTGGCTCTCGGTTTCAGAGAGCGCCAAGTCTGCCAGGGACACCATCAAGAAGATAATCTCTTATTTCGGGCCCTATCTCGAGGAAGAAGCGCTGAACTCAGTCGGATTGTCCCTGAAAGATTTTGAAGAGGTAAAGAAACTGGTCCTCGCCGGAAAGTACACGGAGGCCGAAAAACTTGTAACCGATGACATGCTCCGCTTGGCCGTGGTGGGCACCCCAAAGCAAGTCATCCCCCGGATTGAGAAAATAGTCGAGTCCGGTATCACCCAGGTCTCCATCGGAGGCCCCCTGGGCCCGGACCCGCGAAAGACCATAGAGTTGTTGGGTGATCAGGTCATCCCCTATTTCAAGAACGGCACATGAAACTTGCAACAGCATCTCCCCGTTGGAGTTCTTGCCTCTCAATCAATCTTGGAATCAGCGATTCCCTGGCCCAGTGAAACCATCCTTGCTCAAGCCTCGAGCCACAACATGGGAGAACCCATTCCACAGTTGGTCCTGAACCTAGTCATCCAGGGAAACGCGCTTGGAGCGCTGCTCTTTGATGCGGCTCCTGTGCCTCTTTTCGGCAAGGCGCCGCGCCTTGACGGCTCTCGGAATTCTGCTTTGCCTTCTAGGCTGTGCCTCTTGTAAAGATTCTCTCAACAGGGATGCAAAGCGCTCGACCGCTGCATTCCGGTTTGCAGCCTGGGTTCGGTGCTTCTGGGAGACCACCCTGAGAACACCCTGCTTGTTGATTCGGGTCGGCAGGCGATTCATGATCAGCTCTTTTTCATGCCCTGAAAGGCTCTGTGAATTGACCACATCAAACAGGAGCGTTACACGTGTGCTGACCTTGTTTACGTTCTGCCCGCCGGGCCCGCTGCTGCGAGATGCCGCGAACTTCAATTCACCCAGGGGCACCGAGATCTTCTCTGTGATCTTCACTTCCGGTTTCATCACGGTTAGTAGTCAGCGCTAAACAAATGTCCCGGAACAGGCTCTTGTGCCGGCATTCTTTCAAGCTTAGAAAACCTCCGGGTCCCAGCATATGACTCTCTCTACTCCTCAAGCGTGGAAGTATCACCCTCCGGCAGCCCCAGTTCTCTTGCCTTGAGCAGTCTCCTCATGATTTTCCCGGACTTGGTCTTGGGAAGGCCCGGCACGAACTCTATTTGTCTGGGGCAGGCCAAGGCGTGGAGCTTTTTTCTTGCAAATCTCTTGATGTCTTTCATCAACTTATCGGAAGGCTCATACCCATCCTTGAGGGACACAAAGGCCTTTACCACTTCCATGGCAAGAGGGTCGGGGATGCCGATGACCCCCGCTTCCGCAACCGCAGGGTGTTCAATCAATGCGCTTTCAACTTCAAAGGGTCCCACAAGGTGCCCTGCGGTATTGATCACGTCATCAGCCCTTCCAACAAACCAAAAATAACCATCCTCGTCCATGGTAGCTCGATCACCGGTGATATACCAGTCCCCCTTGAACCGGCTCTCATAGAGTTCATGCTTGTTCCAGTAAGTTCTGAACATGGAAGGCCACCCGGCCTTCAACGCGAGATGCCCTTCCTCTCCGGGGGGCAACTCCTTTTCGCAATTATCGTCAAGAATCGCGGCCGTTACCCCGATAAACGGGCGTCCCATGGAGCCCGGACGTATGTCAAGAACGGGATAGTTGGCGATCTGGATACATCCGGTCTCGGTTTGCCACCAGTTGTCGTGAAACGGCAATCCGATAATCTCCTTGCCCCACAAAACGGCCTCTGGATTCAGGGGTTCTCCGACGCTGCACATATACCTGAGGCTGCCCAGGTCGTGTTTTTTCACCGGTCCTTCCCCGGCTTTCATAAGCATCCTAATGGCCGTAGGGGCAGTGTACCAGACGGTCACCCTGTATTTCTCGATTACGCGGTACCAGCGCGTCGCACTGAAACCTCCTTCATATACCACCTGTGTTATACCGTTTGACCAGGGCCCGAAGATACCGTACGATGTGCCGGTAACCCACCCCGGGTCCGCCGTGCACCAGTAGATATCCCCGGGTTGTAGATCAAGTACATACTTTGCCGTGGCGTAGTGCCCTACGATGGCCTCATGAACATGAACGACTCCCTTTGGCTTCCCGGTCGTGCCCGATGTGTAGTGTATGATCGCATAGTCTTCTTTATCTCTTTTCTCCACCTCAAAGGCCTCTGAGGCCTCATTCATGATGCTTTCATAGCTCACTTCCCTCTCTCTAAGGTCGTAATCAGCCTTTTGCCTGTTGACAATAACTATGGTGTCAAGGGAAGGAAGCTCATCAAGTATTTCGTGTATGGTTGAGACCAGCCTTGGTGAAGTGATCAGGACCCTCGCTTCACAATCCCCCAGGCGATCCTTGAGGGCGTCAGGCCCAAAAGCGGAAAAAAGCGGCCCAATAACCCCCCCGATCTTCAAGGCGCCAAGCAGGCTGATATATTGCTCTGGAATCCGGTCCATAAAGGTAAAGATCCTGTCACCCTTCTCGATGCCAAGGGTTCTGAGCGCATTGGCAAAACGATTGCTGAGCCTCGACAAATCACAGAACCTATATTTCTCCTCTTCCCCATCCTTACCTTCCCAGTACAGGGCGACGCTGTTTCTTACGGGTGATTCGAGGTGTTTGTCGAGCACCTCATAGGCGATATTAACCCATCCTTTATCAAACCAGTTCAGATCCTTTTTGATATCCTCCCATCCAAGCTTCTCCCTGGCGCTCCGGTAGTCAGTGAGATTTGGCCTTACTTCCATGTCCTCGATGGTCCCCTTCTTGATTGGCTCGTAGTCCATAACGCACCTCGCCTTTAACTGAAAGTTAGGGTTTCCACAATCCCAGGGTAAGCCACCTATCTGATCAATTTCATCATTTCTTTGAATTCCCTCGTGCCGGCCTTTTCAAGAATTTGGTAAATAATCGTTTCAGTGGAGGTTATGATGCCTCCTGCTTCTTTCATAAGATCAAGGCCAATGCGCCAGTTCTCTTCGCTTCTTGAATCTACGGCATCATGAGGCACCTGTACCTCAAGCCCCCTTTCCAGGATAGATACACACGTCTGAAAAAGGCAGATATGCGCTTCCACACCCGTAAGGATAACGGCTTCTATCCCCTTTGCTTCCAACTCCTCATTAAAGAGGTCTACTTCACAACAGTTGAAGTGCATCTTTTTGATCGGTTCATAGAAGGGCAGGTCCTTAACGATTTCAGGGATCGTGGGACCTAGCCACCTGGGAAATTGTTCCGTAACAACAATTGGGATATCAAAGAGCTTTGACAGGTAGAGGAGTTTGCCAATATTGTCTGTAACCGTCTCCCTCCGGCCCATAAGGGGCATGAGTTTTTCCTGTGCATCAATAATGAGTAGTCCGGTGTTTTTTCTATCAAGCAGTTGCATGGCCAAAAATCATATTGATTTTAATCGGTTATGTCAAGTGTTTTGAGAACACGATGTATCGAT
>JAFDIC010000244.1 GCA_019308525.1 Deltaproteobacteria bacterium | reverse complement strand
TCATTTTCTCCCATGTGGCATTCCTTTCTCTAGTCTCCTAGATCGAAGTGGCAGGCCACAAAATGGTCGGCAGCCACCTCTCTCAGTTGGGGTTCTATTTCAGAGCATACCTGCCTGGCGTGGCGACAGCGGGGATGAAAGCGGCATCCGGGGGGTGGGTTCATGGGGCTGGGCACTTCACCCCCAATGATTGCCGCAGTACTTGGGGCGTCAGGGTCGGCGGGCAAAGCCGCGGAGAGAAGGCCCGCCGTATAGGGATGACACGGGTGTTGATACACTTCATCCGCGCTTCCGTATTCCACAATGTGCCCGACATACATGACACCTATGAAGTTGCTCATGTGTTGAACTACCGCCAGGTCGTGAGCAATCAACAGGTAGGTCAAACCGAACCGCTCCTGGAGTCCCTTGAGCAGGTTCATCAATTGCGCCCGGATAGACACATCGAGGGCGGATACAGGCTCGTCAAGGATAATTACGCGCGGGTTGGAGGCCAGGGCCCGGGCTACGGCAATTCGCTGTCGTTGCCCCCCGCTGAACTGGTGGGGAAAGCGACGGGAGCCCTTGGGGTCAAGGCCCACTTCCTCCAGTACCTCCTTCACCCTTTCTACCACGGCCTTTCGGGAGAGGGCATGGGTGACCACCAGGGGTTCGCTGATGATATCCATAACCCTCATTCTGGGATCAAGGGAACCGTATGGATCTTGAAACACGGCTTGAACGGACCTGCTGTATTGCTTGAGCTTTTCATCAGAGAATTTCAGAACGTCGTTTCCCTCAAAGAGAATAGAACCGCTGGTAGGTTTGTCCAGCAAAAGTATGAGCCTTGCAACAGTTGTCTTTCCGCACCCGGATTCTCCCACCAGGCCGAGGGTCTCGTTTTCACACAGGGAAAAGGTGACTCCGTCTACGGCTTTCACTACACCTTCCCCGGTGAAGAAGTGAGTTCTCAAATCCTCGACCCTGAGAACCACACGCCGGGTAGAGTCGTTACCGGTAACCGGCCCGATCTGGCCCGGAGTTATGGAGTTTTCTTGTTTCAGCATATATGTTGGTTTTCGTCGTTTCTTTTCGGCGTAGAACCTCCCATTCAAAGGGCAGGGTTTCTAAAGGTCCCTTAGCTTGGGATCCAAGTGATCCCTCAGCCAGTCCCCCAGGAAATTAAAGGCCAGGACTGTAATTGCGATCGCCGTACCCGGGAAAAAGGTCAACCACCATGCCATGCCGATGTATTCCCGGCCGGTTGCAACCATTGCACCCCACGAGGGCTGCGGAGGGGGAATACCCGCACCGATAAATGAAAGTGATGCTTCAGCAACAATGGCCCAGCCGATCTGAAGCGTTGCCAGGACCAGGATGGTGCCCATGAGATTCGGCAACAGGTGGCGCACCAGGATCCTGATTTCTGAACACCTGACCATGCGGGCGTAAGCCACAAAATCCCTCTCCTTGAGACTGAGGGTCTCACTGCGAATGACCCGGGCATATCGTGCCCATACCACTGGCGATTGCCAGGATCAAGGCCAGGAGTATCATGGGAAACGAGAGAAAGCCATCGCAGACCCTCATAAGGAGTGCATCCACAAGTCCCCCTCGATAAGCTGCGATGACCCCTATGGACACGCCCAATGCTGCGCCAATAAGTATTGAGAGCCCGGATGCGACCAAAGAGATCCTGGTCCCCCCGATAATCCGGCTCAGGATATCTCTCCCCAGGCTGTCGGTCCCCAGGGGATATTGGAGGCTGCCTCCCTCCTGCCAAAAGGGCGGACGCAGCTTGTGGGGCAGCGACATTTGGTAGTAGCCCTGAGGGGCCAACCAGGGAGCGGCCACTGCAACAAATATGACAGCAATGGCTATGGCCGCCGGTAATACAAACCTGATGTCACGCAACAGACGCATCTAAGATCTGAATCTCCTTTTTCCCCGACCAGAGCTGTTTGAGCAGGGACGTGAACTCAGCATCACGTGAATCCGGACAATCCCTGGCCGGGAGGAAATGGATGTATCACAACTAGGCCTTGTTCAACCGGATTCGCGGGTCAATCCAATAGTACACAATGTCCACAACAAGATTTACTGCGGCAACAATGCCCGCTATCACTATCACCACTCCCTGGATTATGGTAAAATCCCGGTCCATGACGGCCAAATAGGCCAGTCGGCCTATTCCCGGCCAGGCAAAGACGGTTTCTATGACAACAGCCCCCCCGATCAGGAGAGCAAAGTACATTCCGCTGAAGGTAACCACCGGGAGAAGGGCGTTGCGCAAGGCATGTTTCCATATGACGCCGGACCGAGAGACGCCCTTCACCCTGGCAAACAGAATGTAGTCACTACCAAGAACTTCCAGCATGCTGGAGCGTATGAGACGCATGATTCCAGCGGTTATGAACCACCCCATGGTGAAGCCGGGTAAGAGGTAAGATCTAAGCCCCTCGGATCCGCCCACGGGGAGCCATCTCAATCTGACCGCAAAAATCTCCATGAGTATGAGACCGACCCAGAAATGGGGCAGACTCTGCCCAAGCACGGCCACGAGCCGCGCAAACATATCAAGCCCGGAACCTCTCCTGACCGCCGCTATCACGCCCAGAGGAAAGGCGAATATCAGGGTGACGATCATTGAGAAGGCGGCAAGCTTGAGGGATTTTGCCAACCGCTTGGCCAGTAGATCCCTTACCTTTACCTTGGAAAGCAGTGATTCACCGAGGTCAAAGCGTGCCAGGCTGGCCATATAGATTCCGTATTGCACGATAAGAGGCTTGTCCAGTCCCAGACTCTTGCGGACCTGGATGCGCTGCTCCTCGGTCGCTTCCATGGCCAGCATCAGCTCCACGGGGTCTCCTGTAACACGCCCCAGTAGAAACACTACGGAGACCACGACCCAAACGGTCAGGATTCCCTGGGCAATTCTAAGGACTATATACCGCTGCATATGGCTGGCTCGTATTCAATTCAAAACACTCGCGTTTCTCTCTATCACAATCGATGCATCACGCCTTTGCCGGGATGCATTTCTACTTGGTTGCAAACAATTGCTGAAAGTTCCACGCATAGGGCAGGAGCCCAGGGAACCAGCCGGAAGCCTTTTTTGAAACCCCGAAGGGTACGCCTGATTCAAACAGGGTTCCGTTAACATGCTCATTGTGCATGTAGAACGCCAATTTCCACAGGGATTCCTTCAGGACCCTCTCGTTCGAGGCCGTGGCCACATCTTTTATCATTTGGTCTATCCTGGGATCTTTGCTATAGGTAAGCTTTCCATCAGATGCCCAGAGTGCCCGCACAATGGACATGGGCCATACTCGAGAACCAACCCAGTACCAGCCCACTACACAACCCTGGTCAGGGTTCTCGACCCACTGCTTGCGCCATGTCCCGTAATCGATAGGCACAATCTTGGGCCTGATTCCAATCGCACTCCAGTACCCGGCAATGGCCTCGATGATCTTGGGACCCTCGGCCATCCCTTGCTTGGGCCAGGACACCATCTTGATGTCAAACCCGTTGGGATAGCCTGCTTCCTTGAGCAGGGCTTTGGCCCGAGAGGGATCGTAAGGGTATGGCTTAACCATATTCGGCTCCATGTACGCAGATATCTGTGCCCACGGGGCCGGAATGCCGGTCTGAACGGCAAAGCCTGCCAGGACATAGTCGATGATCTCCTGGCGGTTGATGGCCAGATCCAGGGCTTCACGGACCTTTTTCTTGGACAATGGATTATCGGAGCGCCACTGGCTGTGGTAGCCGACGAACACCGATGCCTGCGAGGGCAACATTACTACCTCCCGGCCCTCTTTCTTGAACTGTGTGGCCCAATCTCTTGCCAGGGGAGCGATGTCCACTTCTCCCGTCCGCAGCAAGGCCATGCGGGTCTTGGCCTCCGGGACAATTCTGAAGACAATTTTCTTGTACCTCGGCACTCCCCAGCGCCAGTGCTCGCCTGGCACGGCCTCGAATTCCATGCCGACTCCCTGTTCATGTTTCAGCAGCCTGTAAGGTCCTGTGCCGACAGGGTTCCGGCGGAAATACTCGTCTCCCTTCTCCTGGACATATATTTTCGGGTAGATATAACCGATGGGATAATTTGCGGACAAGATGGACCACAGAAACAGGTAGGGCTTTTTCAAACGAACAACCACCGTATAGGGGTCAGGAGCCTCAATTCGGTCGACCACCTTCCGCCCATGGCTCTTGGGCCCGTTCCCAGCAAAACTTTACATCTTCGGCGGTAAGTTCGTCGCCGTTATGAAACTTGATCCCCTTGCGCAGATGGAAAGTCCAGGTCAGACCGTCCGTGCTTTGCTCATAAGCACGGCATACTCCCCGGCTCAGGTCGATCTTGGCGCGCTCATTCATGCCGATGAATTGATCGTAGATCAACTGGTTCCAGAGATTGTTGGCCCCGGAACCATTGGCCGGGTCAAGAGATTCATTTTCCATGGCCGAAACGGCAATCCTCAGTTCACCCTCGGGCTCGATGGCTGAGGTTTGAGATATATGGAAGCTGAAGAGACAAAACAGGACCGCGAGCACCGTGACACCGCTCATGATCGACTTTTGGCTGATTTTGTTGCCGCACATAGTATCCCTCCTTTCTCGCGGAGCAGGTTAGCTGAATGCAAACCCCCATTCATTGACATATATGATGCCTGAGCATTTCCACCACCCCCTTTCGATGCCTGTGCAAGGCCAGGGGTCAAACCATGAGTCCAGCTTATTCCCTGGCCTTGAAAAGATCGCAATCCTCGGCACGAAAACCCAGTTTGACCTTATCTCCTTCATCGGGCAGGGCCTTCAGGTCAGCCCTGGTGATGCCGTGGGTGTCCACTATTATGCCCTTGCCTCCCACACGTAAAATGTACCTGCATGATGATCCCACGTACTGCCTCTGTTCAACGGTTCCCTCAAGCTCGTTCTCAAATTCTTCCCGGGGATTTACCTTCATGTACTCCGGGCGGATGGAGAGAATCACCTCGTCTCCCTTGTTGAACTTTTCTCCGTTGTTGGCATTTATCAAGGTGCCGAGGGCCCTTACCCTTACACTCTTTTCATCCGAGGATTCTATGACACCCTCTATGAAGTTGGTCTGCCCGATGAACTCCGCCACGAACTGGGTCTGAGGGTTAAAGTACAGGGTGAAGGGGTCACCGATTTGCTCTATTCTACCCTGGTTCATGACGATGATCCTGTCAGAAAGAGCAAACGCCTCTTCCTGGTCATGGGTGACATAGAGGGAGGTGATATGAAGATCCTGCTGGAGTTTGCGGATCTCGTTACGCATCTCTATGCGGAGCTTTGCATCCAGGTTAGAAAGAGGCTCGTCAAAGAGCAGTACCTCGGGGTCATAGACCAGCGCCCGTGCCAGTGCCACCCTCTGCTGCTGGCCGCCGGAGAGTTTTGTGGCAGGGCGATCCTCGAGCCCCGAAAGTCTCACCATTTCAAGGATCCGACCCACCTTGTCTCTTATCTCCTTCTTGGGGAGCTTTCTTTCCTTGAGGGGATAGGCCACATTGTCGAATACCGTCAAATGGGGCCAAATGGCGTAGGATTGGAAAACCATTCCCAGGCCACGCTGGTGGGGCTCGACGAATATGTTCTTTTTGGCCGAGACCATCAGCCTGTCACCGATGTAGATTTCACCGTTTTCAACTGTTTCCAGGCCGGCAATACAACGCAATGTCGTGGTTTTCCCGCAGCCGCTGGGACCCAGCAGGGTCAGGAATTCACCCTTTTCTATTTCAAAGCTCACCCTGTCCACTGCAACCACGGAATCGAATCTCTTGACAAGGTCCAGCACCCTCAAAAAGGCCATGGATATTTTCCTCCGGTTAACTTTTTCAATTCCCCTACCTCCTGAGCCTCTCGGAAAACTCCTCCTTCACTATCAGCCGGAAGAGCATGATGCCCGCCAGTATCAGGAGGGCCTGGATGATGCTCAGGGCCGCAACGGCGGTGAACTCGCCATCCCTTACCAGTTGAAAGAGTTGTACGGATATGACTTCATTGCCGGAATACCAGAGCACTATGGCTGTGGACAGCTCGCGCATGAACAGGATGAAAAGAAGGACCCAGCCGGCCATGAACCCGGGTTTAAGAAGGGGTATCAGGATCTTCATAAAGGTCTTGAACCAGGAAGACCCGCATATCCGGGCCGATTCTTCAAGCTCAGGGCCTAGCTGGAGCAGGGAGTTTGAAAAGGCCCTCATGCCGTAGGGTATGTATCGCGTGATAAAGGCGATCATGATGATCCATATGGTCCCGTATACCGGAATGGGGGACCGGATCCAGGCCCACAGGAGTCCCACTGCCACGACCATTCCAGGGATTCCAACGGGCAACATGGTAATGTAATCAAAAAAGCCCCTGCCCCTGACCTTGGTCCTGTTTACCAGGTATGCCACAAGCATAGTCATCACAAGACAGAGAAACGCACCGACGGTGGAAACGAATATGCTGTTTTTTATGGCCCTCACGATGGCCTCGTCTTCAAAAAGAACCACGCGATAGTTTTCCATTGTCAGCATCTCGGTGGAGATATCCCCCGACCAGTAACTGAGAAAGGATACAACGAGAAGGGTGCCGTAAGGGAACACGATGCTCATGATGAGGTAGAGGATATTGAAAGAGAGCGTTGCGTATTTCCATCTTCCCAGGAGAATCAGCCGGGGCCTGAAGGCCTTCCCCGTAACCGTGGTGTACTCTCTGCCCTTTATGTACCTCCGCTGCATGAAAATTCCCACGGCCGAGATGACCAGGAGCAACATGGACACAGCGGCGGCGGCATTATACTGCTGCGGGTAGACCTGGGTGAAACGCATGATGGTGGTCGTCAGGACATACTGGCCCTTGGGCATGATGAGATGTGCTGGTACGCCGAATTGCCCAGCGCAGTGGACAAAAACAATGATACAGCCCGAGATGATGGCGGGCGCTGCAAGGGGAATGGTGATCTTGAGGGTGGTCTTGAAGAGACTGGAGCCGCATATTCGTGCGGATTCCTCCATGCTTGGGTCCATGGCCTTGAAAGATCCCAGTATGAAGAGGTACATGTAGGGAGTATAGTACAGGGTCAGCACCCAGATCACCCCTGAGATAGTGAATATGTCAAAGGGGGCATCCTCCAGGTGGAAGAGGCTCATCAAGAACTTGTTGAGGACCCCAATCCGGGGGGAGAGCAAAAGGCTCCAGGCTATGCCGGCAACATAGGGGGATAGGAGAAACGGGAGAATGTTCAATACCTCTAACTGCCTCCGAAACGGCGTGTCGGTCCTGGTCGTTATCCAGACCAGCAGAATCCCTACGGGACAACTGACGAGCGTTGTGCCGATCATGATCAAGAATGTGTTGATTATGGTGGGAATGATCTTATGGGACGTGAAAGCGTCTATGTAGTTCTTGAGGGTAAAACTGCCGGGCTCTCCCGGCATCGCCGTGCGGAGGCTCCCAAGAATCAAGTTGAGCATGGGGTAGATGACCAGGAAGGCGGCTACCGCTCCCGCTGTCAGCATCAGCAGGACAGGGAGATTCAAGTTTCTTCTTTGAATCAAAGGAAGGTCCATGTTGCCTCCCGGGAGCTGAAAAAATGTCTCGGGAGCCCCGGGCCACGTGGCGAACCGGGCCCCCCCGGAGAAAAAGGGCCTATCTACCGGTGATCCTACGCCATTCTTCCACGAGTTGCTTGCGTTTTGCCTTTGCGTCCCTGAAG
>JAFDIC010000243.1 GCA_019308525.1 Deltaproteobacteria bacterium | reverse complement strand
ATCTCAACAAGGAGGAATCGGTCATGGAAGAGTCCAGGCCTGAAGTCCCAAAACCCCAGCCTATAATCCTTAACAGTAACAAGAGTGCCTTGCTCGTGCTTGATATCAGCGAGCGCTGTGTCGATCCGGATATGACCTGTCACGAACTTGCCCCCAGATTGAAGGCATTCATAGACAGGGCCAGGGCCGCATGCCTGCCCATCATATATAGCATCTCGGCCCGGTTGAAGGGCACACCCGAGGGAGAAGTTTATTCCTTACTGGAGAGGAGGCCCTCTGAGCCCGTCATTTATCCGGATAGCTTCGACAAATTTGCGGGAGGAGAAATGCAAAGTTTCCTTGCCCTCTATGATGTGGATACTCTCATAGTAACGGGTTATCGCGCAAATATATGTGTTCTGCACACGGCGGTTACGGCTACAAGGGATTTGAAATACAGGGTAGTGATGCCCATTGATGGCATAGCAGCAAAAAACGAATATGAGAAGGAATACGCGCTAATTCATTTTAGCGTTCTTCCTTTGCAGGCATCGAGACTTTTCACCTTTTCAACTTTGGAAATGATAGGCTTCAAAACCGCCTGGGACAGGTAAGATCCATGGCATCGCGAACCCTGGATGGCTCCGGTTTGCTTTCCCATTGCAAGTTTTGCGAGTCCGTGAACTGGTGAAGGAGTCTAAAGATGGAACGAATGACAGGCGCCAGGGCTCTGGTGGAAGTATTGAAACAAGAGGGTATCCAATGCGTATTTCATTTGCCCGGGTCCCAGATCATCGAAATACTGGATGAGATATATCAAAGCCCCATACGGGCTATTATGTGCAGACATGAGCAGGGCGCTGCCTTCATGGCAGACGGTTATGCTCGCGCCCTGCGCGTGCCGGGTATATGTCTTTCCACGGTAGGCCCCGGTGCCGTGAACCTCATCTCTGGCGTTGCCGCCTCCTTTAAGGCATCGGTGCCCGTTATTGCCATTACAGGCATACACAACCAGAAGATGTTGGAAAGGGACGGCTTTCACGAGATAGACCAGGTAAGCCTCTTCAGGCCCGTTACAAAGTGGAGCACATGTATTCACCTCTCTGACAAGATCCCGGAGCTGGTCCGCAAGGCCTTCCGGATTGCCCTTTCTGGCCGCAAGGGGCCCGTTCACCTGGCCATCCCCAGTGATGTATCCCGGGGAGAGACTGACTATGAACCCGTGGAGCCATCAAAATACCGTTCAACTTTAGCCCAAGTCTGCCCGGAGCAAGTCCTGGACAGGGTTATCAGGCTCTTGGAAGACTCTCGTTTTCCGGTCATCCTTGCAGGGGGCGAAGTCCTGTGGTCAGGGGCGAGTAAAGCCTTGCAAGATCTGGCCGGGTCACTTCAGGTCCCGGTTGCCACCACCAGGAATCACCCGGACGCGTTCCCTGCCAGCCACCCTCTGGGTATGGGGCTCCTCGGGAGGGGAAGGGGCGAAGCAGCCAATAGGATTATGAAACGAGCTGACCTTATCCTTGCGGTAGGTGTCAAGTTCGACTACCAGACTACCCGTTACAATTATGACATCATCCCCCGGGGTGCAAAGATTATCCACGTGAGCGTCGACCCGGATGAGGTAGGACGTATTTACCCCGTTGAAATGGGCATTGTATGTGATTCGAAGGCTTTTCTGAAGGACCTCCTAGAGAAAGTAAGGGCAATGAAGATATCTTTCGGGCTCAAAAAGATTGCCCTGGAAATAAAGGAAGATAGTCAAAAGGTGCTGGATTCTGAAATTGACTATGAGAGCCTTCCCTTGCGCCCTGAGACCATAGCCCGCACCCTGAGAGACCTTTTGCCGCCCGACACCATTGTCACCCTGGATGGTGGTAACTTTGCAAAGCATGTCAGGCGCCACTTTCAGTGCCTTGAAAAAAATACCATGCATTACCCGGACGACTTTGGATCCGTCGGCGCCGGCTTCCCCATGTCCCTTGGTGTCAAGGTCGCCAAGCCTGACCGCCCTGTCGTATGCATGAACGGAGACGGGGCCTTCCTGCTAAACTGCCAGGAACTGGAAACCGCGGTCAGGGAACAGATTAATGTCATGGTCGTGGTTTTCAACGATTCGGGATTCGGCAATGTTAGGGCCTATCAAAAGCTCAAGTGTGGCGGTCGTTACATGTGCGACCACGGCAATCCCCCGTTCGGGGAGATGGCTCGTCTTTTTGGCGCACAGGGCGCCCAGGTCGAAACTCTCGATCAACTCAAGGATGCGGTCAAATCGGGCCTCAAGAGCAATAAGCCCTATGTGATTGACGTGAAGATGACAAGGGATGCGCTCGAAGAGCCGGGATTCCTTGGCCTTTAAGTAACAATCTGGCTTTACGACCGACTCCAAAACTACTGGGACTGGGGGATCTCTTGGAAGAGGTGAACTCGCTCCAGTGGTACCTCATTTGGCGTGGCGCAAATCTCCGGCGGTCGGGTAGCCATATCTTCTATCCGCCGGAAGGAAATACCGGCATGGCCATGATACAACCAACGGCCTGACTGGCACACAATAGGGCATTAGTGCCCGGAGCTTTCACCTCTGGAAAGAGGTTGGTGAGGCCCCAAAATCCTTGAAAAGGGCTAAGATGTTACGCTTTTAGTATCTTTTCATGGGCCACGTGGCGTATGTCTCCGCTTGATAGGACTTACGATGCTAAAGACGATCCTTCCATTGTACATATTCAGTTTTTTCATGATCATGCCGGTTGTCGGAGTATTTCCCGTCCTCCCCCTGATCCGCGATGATTTGAGCATCTCCTACTCCCAGATCTCCATCTTTGTTGCCTCCCTGGGCATAGTAAGGATCTGCTTTGCCTTCCCCAGTGGCGTCCTGGCAGACAAGT
Source organism: Deltaproteobacteria bacterium (assembly GCA_019308525.1). The sequence goes on along the minus strand of JAFDIC010000243.1, from coordinate 3,374 downwards.
TCGACAAAAAAAAGATATTGCTATTGAGCGCCCTTCTGAGCCTTTCTGGGCTTATACTATTGAGTTTTTCTCACTCTATCTATCAACTTGTCTTTTCAAGGGTACTCATCGGAGCAGGGTCGATCCTGTCAAGCATCACGATACTGGTTCTCCTTGCTCAGGAAGCCAGCCCTCAAAAGAAAGGTGTCATAATGAGCATGAGCAACGTAGTCCATAGCTCGGGCTACATTATCAGCTCGGCCCTGGTTGGTGCTCTGGCCCAGTGGTATCACTGGCGAATTCCCTTCTTCGTGCTTGCAGGCTTCATATTGGCTTCATGTTTCCTTGTTACGATTACCTTCACCGGGAAAAGGAGACCTGAGAGGATTGCCCTCGAAACAGCCGACATGGAACCAAATGATCGGGCAAAAGAAAGCCCCGGAACAAATATCTCTGGGCTTGTGCCCGTATTTGTGGTGAGCTTCTTTGCCTTTTTTTACCGGGGCGGGTTCAGACATACATTGATTCCCTTTTACGGGAAAGAGGTGTTTCAAATCAACGTAATGGACCTGGGTTTCTATTTGTCTTTGATGGGAATTGTCTCTATAGCCAACCTCCTCGTCTTCGGTGTGCTATCCGATCGTTACGGTAGAAAGATCGTCACGATTTTAGGGCTCTTTTTCTCATTCGCTGCGGTGGGGGCGCTTATCCTGCCGGAATCATTTTATCCTTTCCTCATGTCCTGCGTACTGGTCGGGTTGGGTTCAACTGTCAACAGTATGCCCAATGTCCTGATCTCGGACTTTGCTCCGCGGGCTGTGCTTGGCAGGGTCATGGGCATAAACCGCCTTTTTTCCAATTTGGGCTACTTTGTCGGGGCATCCCTCACAGGAGCCATGCTCGACCATTTTGGCTTCAGGGTGCCCCTTTATCTTCTCATGGCATTTTGCCTCCTCGTCCTTGTCCTATCCTGCTTTCATATCCACGACAAAAACAGATATGTCTCACAGCAAATGGCGGGCACCGCCTATGGGTATCAACGTCCTTGCGCTCCAGACAGTAACGAGAGATATTAGCCTTTCTGATATGTTCAGGGGTGTCCTCCCTTTTCTTGTCGCCATGATTCTTTGTGTAGTCTTCCTTATCATATTTCCTGATATCGCACTGTTTTTGCCAAATTTGTACGGAAAGTGATATGTCACACAGGCGTTCTGATTTCCCCTTTACAAATCCCTTGCTGGATGACAAGTTCTTGACCATCTGGCAGGAGGAGGGTAAACTTTCCCTTTCATGGCGCAACAAAATATTGTGAGGGCCCATTACCCTAATTGAGGGAAAAACCCTCAACTATACGTTACCAGTTCGTGTTCCGTTATTCAGCGCCTCCTGATTGCCATTTCAACATCCCCGCCAGAGGTGAAATATCATTTCAGGTATGGGCCTCCGAGACCCATAACCAATAATGATTAAAACCATCTTTGAAACGTTCGACATGTTGGAATCCGCAGCTTTTGCCACTTCATTGTTACTGATATCAGCATTTTCTGAAGTGTGGCTCGTACAACTGACATCAATGACAAGAACGTGGTGGCCTTTGCTCTCTATTCGCTCCTTTAAGTACAGTGGCTCAGGACCCTTGGTATCAAGTGTGGCAACAAGTGCAATCCTTTTCCCCATCTGACCTGGCCCTCCTCTCCCATATATCTGTTGCCAGCCAAGGCATCTACTAAGGTCCCCTATCGTCAGGATGCCTCCCTTGGATACTTCCTCCCGAAAATTCCATCCCGCGATTTGAGGGATCATCCTAGAGCAGAAAATTTATCTCAAATTTCCTCATAGATCAAACAATCATGCCTTGAGCCCAGCTCACTCTGTTCACAATCGGAATAGGAGAAGCAAGTATTTTCATTATCTTCTCAATTCTCTCGGGGGAGGTTCTCTATGAAGGCCCTTATCCCTACGGGTAACCTTTTTCTCCGGGCAACGGATAGGAGGAAATCCAAGAAACGTTTTGCCGCCAGGGGTAGTTCATAGTCGCGCAATCTTGCTATGCATATATCCAGCATCAATTTCTCCCCTTTTATGGGGATACTTGCCAAATCTCCACGGGAGAGCTCTTCTTCCACCGAGGACTTCACCACAAAGGATATCCCTCTGCTCTGACCTACCAGTTGCTTGATGAAATCCATGTTGCTCGTCTGGGCTATGATATTCAAGGTTATCTTCTCATCTCTGGCCCATTGCTCCACGATTTTTCTCGTGCCGGAACCAAGCTCTTTCATGACAACAGGCTCCCCTTCCAGGTCTTTGAAGGGAATAGTATCATACCCGGCCAGGTGGTATTTCGGCGACATGATCAAGACCACCTCTTCTAACATGATTGGGGTAAACAGGATGTCGGGATTCTCCTCCACCCTTGCAACTATTGCCAGGGAGTTTTTCAGGTCCAAGAGGCTCTTTTCCATGTCAAGGCTGCTTCCCTCGTCCAGTTCTATGATGATATCAGGAAAGGATCTCTGAAAAGGTGCTAAGAGGCGAGGCATGAAGAACCTGGCATAGGTCTTTGTCGTGCCTATCCTTAGGGAACCCTGTTTCAGATTCTGGATACCGCTTATGGTGTCTTCCAACTGGCGTTCCAGTTCGAAAATCCTTGAAGCATACACGAAGATTTTTTTGCCTTCCTCTGTCAGGAATAACTTTCCTCTTTTCTTGTGAAATAGTTTCAAGTTCCATGAAGACTCGAACAATTTGATCTGCTTTGTTACCGCGGGCTGGCTCACGTAAAGATTCTCCGCTGCAACTGAGAAATTGAGAGACCTGGCTACCTCGTAGAAGGCCCTTAGTTGATTCAGATTAATCATCGTTGATTTCCTTGATTACCCAATGTATTCCCAATCAAAATAGCCTGTAAATAAGCTCAGATCTAGGCAGGCTCAAGATTCATGGAGAAGCCCCAACCTCCTGAACCCACTCCTTGTATAACGTATTGTTATAATGATATAAATTTAAGTGATTTGACATTTCCCACGCTTATTTCGCATTCTTGAAATAAGAATCTATACCCATTGCGATGCACAGTCAATAACTTATTGAATTTACAGGGCTTAAATTTTACCCCCTTAGCAGTCACAAATGCAAGGGGCAGTTTCCATGTATCACGTCAAGCATAAACACTTATGGAGGTGAGAAAAATGGCAGAAAGGAAAGAGTCATTAAAGGACCTGCGCAGCACCCTTAATTGGCTGAAATCCGAGGATCTCCTCCTTGAGACAGACGTAGAGGTGGACGGGGATCTGGAAGTCACTGGAATACAAAAGCACCTGGACGGCAGCATCCCCGTCCTCTTTAACAACGTCAAGGGCTACCCCCATCTGAGGGCCGTCACAAACCTTTTC
>JAFDIC010000242.1 GCA_019308525.1 Deltaproteobacteria bacterium | reverse complement strand
TCTTTTTCGATCCTGTCGCCGCGTATTTCCAGTAACATTATCAAGGATGAACTTCCGAAGTGAGGTGATACCCTTTCCTTGAACAGAGGTACGGCGATTTTCATCTTCTCCATTTTGGAAATGGGAAATGGCTTCAGTGCGAATCCAGAGGTTGTCAGGTCGCTGTCGAGTGTTTCTAGTATTTATCCCGGTCTAAGGTCGCGGCAAGACAGGGAATCATCTCGCCACTACTTGAGCTTGGTTCGCACAACAAGAAGAAATGCCGCTGAACTCTATTGAATTCAATTAGCAAATAGAGTGCCAAAAGAAGAATGTGTCTTGACCTGAGTTATTAATGATTGCAGATAGTTATGCCTTCTCGGCAGGTGGAAGAAAGAAAAGGGATGCCATAGCGTTTCATCTTGTGAAACGGTTTCAAAATCTGTTTCACGACCTCAGATCCATCAGGCCGTATTTCTTCATCCTACGCCACAGGGTTGACCTGCTCATACCGAGGGCCCTCGCGGCTTCGGGCCTGTTGCGGGGATACCGTTCCAGGACCGCCCTTATTTTCATGGCCTCGATTCTCTCCTGTTCGGTGAGAGGCCTGCTCCCATTGACCTGTTCCTCCAGCAGATCCCTAGGCAGGTGCTCCATCTCAATTGTAAACCCCTTGCAGGTGATGAAGGTGTATTCAATGATATTTTCAAGCTCCCTGATATTGCCGGGAAAAGGATAATCCATGAGGAAAGCGAGGACCTCGGGAGAGACCCCCTCGATGTTCCTGCCTTTGATCAGGTTGAACTTTTGGATGAAGTGGTCCACGAGGAGAGGTATGTCCTCTTTCCTCTCTTCCAGGGGCGGCAGGCAAATCTTGACAACGTTGAGTCGGTAATATAGATCTTCCCTGAACTTTCCTTCCTTGACCTTCTGCTTGAGATCCACGTTGGTGGCCGTGACAAGCCTGAAGTCCGCCCTGATGACCCTGGTGTCACCCAGTGGGGTGAACTCCCCGTCTTCAAGGACCCTCAAAAGATCGGCCTGAAACTTTGTTGAGGTATCAGCTATTTCGTCCAAAAAGAGGGTACCCTTGTTTGCCAGGAAAAACCGCCCTGGCTTATCCTTGACGGCCCCCGTGAAAGCACCCCTTGAATAACCAAAGAGTTCAGATTCCAGCAGGGTATCTGGCAGGGCGGCACAGTTGAGTGCAATGAATGGGCCGTCCTTGCGGGGGCTGAGGTGATGGATCGCCCTGGCAATGATCTCTTTACCTGAGCCGGTCGGGCCAGAGATGAGTATCGGGCTTTCGCTTTCGGCTATATCAGGCAGGGAGGAGAGGATCTCCCGAATCCTGGGGTGCTTACCTATGATGTCTTCACGTATGAATCTGCCTGCAATCTGCCTTCTGAGCCTTTCGAGTTCGCTAAGATCCCGGAATGTTTCCACTGCTCCGACGATCTCGTTTTTCTGGTTTCTCAGCAATGAAGTGGTGATACTTATAGGTTTTTGATCCCCGGACTTGTTAATAATGAGGGCAGGTAAGTTTGCCTGTGTCGTCTTTTTCGCCATTGCATTGTCCATGGGGCAGTCTTTTTCACAGACATCGGCCCTGAAGATATCAAAACAGAATTGCCCGATGGTTTCGGTCCTTGAGAAGCCTGTGATTGACTCGGCGGCCCTGTTAAAGGAGGTTATTCTCTTTTCAAGGTCTATGGTAAACACGCCGTCGCTTATGGTATCCAGGATGGAACAGGAGGAGGATCCTGTGACAGAGGTGATCCGACAGAACGGTGGATGGTTGCTCCCGTAAGGGCCTATGCCCCTGTCTTTGTTTGCCCCGGATTTCTTCATGAAAATCTCGGAAACTTCGAGTTACATGCCTCGTCGGCTATCTAGAAATGAGAAAGAACTTATCTCCTGCAAACCTCTTCTCTTCTAATATATGGGATCTTTTCGATGACCTCCCGGATTTCAGGCTCTTCCTCCAGCCAGTGGCGAAGATTTCCCATGATACTGGACACGTAAGGTGATTTGCTGCCGTCCGCCAGATAATAATTCACCCACAGGCCGTCCTTTTCAAAGTCCACAAGCCCGGCGTCCACCAGCATTTTCAAGTGCTTGGATGCATTGGGCTGAGAGATTTGAAGGGCTTCCTTGATCTCGCAAACGCACATCATCTTGTGCTGTAACATCTTGAGAATCTTGACCCTGTTGGGATCTGAAAGGGCTTTCATTACCTTTATGAAGTCTTTCAATGGCGCCGCTTCCTATATTCTTTTTTTGTAATTTAAGACGGCATGGTCCCCTTGTCAAGTGCTTCCACAAACGGGTATATCACTTCTCAAAGAGTATGGTATCGTCCACTCTGGGTATTATCCCGATCTCATCGCCCACCTCGTGCTGACAATAGCTGGGTACAAGGTAAAGGACCCTGTCCCTTGAGGGCAGCATGAGCTCGTAGATTATATTGGCTCCCCGAAACTGTCTATTGAGTACCTTGGCCTTAAACTCGCTGGTATCGTCGTGAAGGACATCCTCATGGTACGGGTTTCGGTCTCCCAATTGCCCAACTGGCTGCCCACAAAAACCTTGGCGAGCTTTTCATTGAACCTTTGCCGGGCAAGGGGACAAAGTACGTGATCCGCTTACCGGGCCACCTCCGATGAGGTTTAATCTTCAGGACCCACAAGCTTTTCCATCCTTTCCAGCAGGGGTTCCAGTTTTCTCTGGCGCTTGAAGATCGCAAAAACGTAGATGAACAGGATGGTCCAGCTAACGGCAAAAGCAGAGAAAAGATATATAACGTTGTCCATTTTTCGTACCTCCACTTATTTCACGGGAACAGATGCTTGTTCACCTATCATCTGCTTCAATTTTTCCACTCTGATACTGATCCTTTCCAATCTCACCCTGCCGAGGAGGATAAACAGGAAAAGGAGACAAAAGGAGGAAAAACTGAGCATCAAGGTCAGCTTCATGGGAACGGAGATATTAAGCCCCTTTGACGTTATTACCACGGGATGAATGGTTCTCCACAACCTCACGGCGAAGAAGGTAAGAGGGACATTTATGAAACCGATGATACCGTATACGGCCGAGAAAGGGGCCCGTTGGTTTTCCCTGAGAACGCCCCTGAAAGGCAGGTAGGCCATGTAAACAAACCACAATATGAGAGCAGTAGTGAGCCGGGGATCCCATGTCCACCATACATTCCAGATGGGCTTTGCCCATATGGGGCCTGTAAGCAACACAGGGGTACAGAAAACAAGACCCACCTCCACGGAGCAGGCTGACAGGATGTCCCATTTAGTGTCCCTGGTGTAGAGATAAAGAATGGCCGTCACAAAGGTTATTAGAAAAGATGTAAGGGCCAGGAAGGCGAAGGGAACATGGATGTAGAATATTTTCTGCACGATGCCCATAGTCTTTTCCACAGGGAATAGATGAAGATCGAGTAGAGAGCGGCAACCATCATTACAAGGGCAAGAATATGAAAGAACTTCAACAGGATTCCTCTGGGCATTATTCTTCCATGACAAAGTCAAAGGTTAGATAGGAAAGGAGCAAGAAAACCGAGTCAAAGGCGATCAGGATTTTGAGCCATGGGAGGATCGCTGAAAGAGGGTTGCCATCCAGAACAAAACCAGTTGCCTTCACTGCGGCGATAATAAGGGGAATGGATATGGGAAAAATCAGGATAGAAAGAATGAGGTGCCTGGCGTTGGTAGTGGCAGACATGGCCGAGAACAGGGTCCCAACGGTGGAGAACCCCAAAGTTCCCAGGAAGATTATCAAGCCCAGAGGTAAGAGAAAGGGAAAGAGGTCCTGGTTGTAAAGAATTGTCAATACAAGGAGGGTGATGGCTACCATGAGCGCAGTAAAAAGAAGAGTTCCGATCATCTTCGCGAGATAGATGGCCCAGCGGCTTACAGGGCAAAGGAGCAGGCCGGAAAGGGTTTCTCCGTCCCGTTCGGCGCCAAAGGATCTGCCCAGCCCCATCAGGGCGGAAAAAACAATTGCAACCCAGATGATACCAGGCACGAGATCATTGATGTCCCTGAACCCCTTCTCAAAGGCGAAGGCGAAGATGATCAACACCAGGAAGGAGAACAGGCACATGGAAAAAAGCATTTCCCTGGATCTGAATTCCAGGGTGAGGTCTTTGCGAACAATAATCCAGATTTTTCCGACAGAATTCATAGGGCCACTCGAGAACTCCCATTGTTCCGGACGGAGCCCAATCGCCCTCCTGCTCCTTTGTTCTCGGATAGATCCGAATACAAACGCTTGAAGTCGTCCCTCGGGATGCTGCTGATACGCTCTGTGAAAACCAGACGTCCCCCTCTTAAGATGGCAATCTCGTCACATAATTCAAGTCCCCTGTCGATATCGTGGGATGTGATAACCACGGTCTTCCCTTGCTCCTTGAACTCCTCCAGGATTGTCCTGAGTATCTCGACGCCCTGCTGGTCCAGTCCGTTGTATGGCTCATCGAAGAAGAGGACGGAAGGATCGTTTATTATTGCCCTGGCAATTGACAGGCGCTGGAGCATCCCTTTTGAAAAGGTGTTGACATACTCGTCCCCGCAATGGGTCAATCCCACCAACTCCAACAGTTGAGCGATCCTCTCGTTCAGCTTCTCCACTCCATAAAGCCTACCGTAGAATCTGAGATTCTCCTTGGCAGTGAAATGCTTGTACAAGAAAGTCCCATCCAGGATGACTCCGATTTCCTTGCAAAGCTCTTCCCTGTCATGCTTGGGATCGAGTCCCTTTACAGACACCTTGCCCGAGGTTGGCAGCATAAGGGAACAGAGGATTTTGAGCAGGGTGGTCTTACCTGCACCGTTGGGGCCGAACAGGGCGAGGATTTTTCCCCCGTTAAGGACAAGATCGATATCTCTGAGCACCGATCTGAACCCAAACTTTTTGACAAGCCCTCGAACTTCAATTGCAGGATTTTGACCCAATGATTCGTCCATTTATTCTCCGTCTCCTGGAAAGGCGACCACTCTCGACCCCACGAAACATAAACTTAAAGTCTTCAGAAGGGGAGGTTTATTCATACTTGGAGGCACATTTTGGCATAATGGTCGTGGCAACGAACTTCTCCCCCTTTTCGTAGACACCTTCCAGGACGACCTCGCTCCCGGGTTTGAAGGAGTCCGGCACGACTCCTTTGTACAGGACCTCTATACTGGATGAGCCATCTCCTATCACAAAAGCGAGGGTCAGGGTCCTGGGATCCCATTTTACGGAAGAAGCTGAGACCGTCCCTCCAATCCTTATGGGCCCCTTTGGAGTTTCCCCGGTCCCTGCCAGAACCTCGCTGACAGTGAGGTAGTAAGTCATCGTGTCCCGTATACCGGCATATATAAGGTAGCCTATGATGCACAATATCACGGAAGAAGCTATAATGATCTTCATCTTTTTTTTCTTGTTCCTCTCCATGGGTATTCCTCCCCCGAGGTTGTCTGGTTCCTCCTATCATTTTGGCCCTTTCAAACATCCAAGATGTTATGATTTCCACGATCGGAGGTTGAATCTTTTACCGATTATCGAAATAGTTGTTTGACTTCTTCAAGTAGTCGGGTCCTTTCCGCCCTGTAAGTGCCCGGGTCTATTTCGCCCTGTTCATGGCCGAGGTCCAGGTCAGCTATGCGGCGTAAAAGGGTCTCCCTCTTCTCTTCTGCATCAAGTCCTCCACCTTCAGGAGAAGATCTGGCAGCGTGCGTTCTCCTCGCTCTAATCATGGAAAAGGCGAAACCCGCGATGAACACAAAGGCACCAACCCCCCCAAGGATCCACTTCAGGAATCCATCTCTTCCCCCGAAGTCCAGTTTGACCACCAATTCCGCCCCCTTTTCGAAGTCTTTGCCCGATAGATGGAGAAAACGTTGATCTGGTTCCATCGTAGGTTCCTTAAACCCGGCCTGAGCGGTCGTTACCCTCATCCCTGTGGCCGGAAAAATCATTTCGATACTTTCGGTTTTCATATTGAGGGCCCTCTTGAACAAGTAACTGGTGTCTGCTTTGCTCACCCGGTACGAGAAGCCGAGATTTGTGGGCCCGGGCCTTAGTTCCGCCGTGCTGATAAATCCTTCTTCGGTCTTGATGATATGGGCGGCCATTGATTCTTCAAATTGAAGGTCCAGGGCGTCCTGGGGCAGGGAAACCCTTGCCACCTCTCTTCTGTCACCCCCCTCGATCTTCCCCTGACCAACAAAGGTTCTGTTCCCCCGGTTCTCAAGCACCATGTATTCCCTG
>JAFDIC010000241.1 GCA_019308525.1 Deltaproteobacteria bacterium | reverse complement strand
CACAGTCCTTACAGTGGCCGGCTCATTCCTGGTTGGAGCCCTTGTTGGCCGCCTGTGCGATTCTTCGCAGGCTGTGCAAGAGAGTGATTATCAATGCAGGACTGGATAATCCATAAGGATATGGCCTATGAGATGGAAACACAGTAGTCTGAGAGGCAAGGAGGTCCTCATTGTAAACTCAGGGCGTGCAGTTAGACGAAAAAAAGGAGGGTGTGTGGATGAAAGATCTAGAGATTGGGTGTGGAAAACCGACAGGGACAAAACTCGGGGATAGGGAAGAAAGTCAAACTATGCTGGAGGAGACAGAGACAAGAAAGGAGGTCGATATGGTCGCGGTTAAAGTTGGGCACAAGGCACCAGATTTTGAGGCGCCGGCTTATCATGACGGGAAGTTTGGTCAGGCGAAGCTTTCGGACTATTTTGGCAAGTGGGTGGTACTCTGCTTTTATCCCGGGGATTTTACTTTTGTCTGAAACTGGCGGCAGTTGCCTCCAAATACAAAGAGCTTCAGGATCTGGGTGCAGAAGTTCTTTCTGTCAGCGTGGACAGCCACTTCGTGCACAAGATGTGGCAGGACAACGAGCTTTCCAAGATGGTCAAGGGAGGTGTCCCTTTTCCCATGCTCTCGGACCAGAGTGGAAAGATAGGCACCGTCTATGGCGTCTATGACGAAAATGCCGGAGTTGAAATGAGGGGACGTTTTATCATCGACCCCGATGGAATCGTCCAAGGGATCGAAATCTTGACTCCACCCGTCGGCCGAAACGTCAAAGAACTGGTCCGACAACTCCAGGCCTTCCAGCACGTCCGGAATTCCAAGGGGGCAGAGGCCACGCCATCCGGTTGGGCCCCAGGCCGGCCCACGCTCGAGCCTGGACCCGGCCTGGTCGGAAAAGTCTGGGAGGTCTGGAAGGTGGAAAATGCATTCTGAGGACCTCGCCTTCTACAAATTCATTGTGGATAATGTACCATCTGGCGTCATGACGGTAGACCGGATCATAAGGATCACAGGCTTCAACCCATAGGCCGGGAGATTGACGGGCTACACCGCGGAAGAAGCCATGGGGACCTTCTGTGGTGTCATTCTCAAGGGGGAATGTGCCACACACATTGCCCCTGAAAATGGCTGTGACAAAGCAGAAGCCGAAGCTCAAGGGGCAAAGGGGTAAGGTATGCTCGGTCGATTCTTCCATGCTGAGATCAGCACCTCATACCTCTTTTCTTGGGGCCCAGGTTGTCTTTCTCAACGTAGTAAGCGTTCTCCACCCATTCGCATAAAAGAGGCCTAGTATCTCTTGGGTCAATGATGTCCTCAATGCCGAAAGCCTCTGCTGTCCTAAAAGGAGACGAGATAGCCCTGTACCTTTCTTGCAACTCACTGAGGTACACCTCAGGTTTTCTTGAAGACTCGATCTCCGCCCGGTGGGCAGCGTAAGCACCCCCTTCTATGGGGATATTGCCCCACTCCGCCGAAGGCCAAGCGTATTGCCAGCTAAGGCGCAGTGCCGTCTTCTGTGCGGCGCCGGCCACGCCAAAGCATTTCCTGAGGTATACTACTGCCACGGGCACGGTTGCCTGGGCCATGGCGAAGCTCGCCCTCACACCCTTGCGAATCAAGCCATGTTCCTCACTCTTTTTACCTATCATAAATCCGGGCTGATCTGAGAAGTTGATAATCGGAAGGTGAAACGTGTCACACATGTCGATAAACCGCTCGTACTTTTCTGCCACATCATAGTTGAAAGACCCACCCAAGAACCTGGGATCGTTTGCAAGAATCCCCACTGAATACCCGTTCATTCTGGCCAGGGCCGTAATTTGAGACCGCCCCTGGTATTTACCAATTTCAAAAACAGAATCCCGATCCAAAATCAGGCCTAGAACTTCTCTCATGTCATAGGGCTTTTTGGAGTCCCTGGGGATTATGGACAAAAGCTTCTCCTCTCGCCTCTTTGGATCATCGCGTGAGGCCCCTTCTCTTTCCGGCATCTCCCAAACATTAGAAGGAAGATAGGACAAGAACTGCCTTATTTGCCTTAGCGCATCTCTTTCATCTTCAGCCTCATTGTCTACCACCCCGGAAACACGGGTATGGATCTTGTAACCCCCCAACTCTTCCTTTGTTAGTGCTTCTCCGGTAGCCGATCTTACCAGGGGCGGTCCTGCAACAAAGACTTGGGCCTTTTCTTTGACCATCACAGAAAAATGGCTTTTCACCATAAAAAGGGCCCCCAGGCCGGCAATCGGGCCAAAACCTGCCGCAACTATGGGCACTTCTGACATGGCCTCGACTTCATGCTGGGTTCCCTCGTCATTCCCGGAAGGCAATTCTGTGTATCCAATTTCAAGGATCTCCTTGATGGAACCGCCAGATCCTTCAACCAACCTGACAATAGGCAGCTTGAGGGAGCGGGCCATTTTCGCAAAGTATCCACGTTTGGCCTTATACATTCTTCCAACAGAAGCCCCTTTCACGGTAAAATCATCCCCGTGTACAGCAACCCTGCGGCCATTGATTCTGCCCACTCCCATGATAAAAGCGCAGGGCGCAAGGTCAACCAGCTTGTTTTTGTCTTCCCTGTCATAGGTTGGCACCCCAGTCAAAATGCCCCTTTCAAGAAAAGACTCTTTGTCAAGAAGCATGTCTATGCGCTCTCTTACGGTCATTTTCCCTTGGCTGTGCTGTTTGTCTACGTTTTCCTTGCCACCCATCCGGTAGGCAAATCCCTTCCTTTTTTCCAATTCTTCAACTTCTTTGCCCCAGGACATAGCCGACCCCTTGGTTTTTCCTCTTGTTTCCTTCATGTTGAAGCTAGAGGTAAGTAGACGCGGAATGTAGACCCCGCATCCGGTTCGCTTTCCACAGTGATCATGCCATTGTGCGCTTCCACGATACTCTTCACGATGGCCAAGCCCAGGCCCGTGCCGGTGATAAATCTCGTGTTGTCATTTTTTATCCGATAGAACCGATCGAATATATATGGCAAGTGCTGTCCGGAGATCCCTATCCCCGTATCGGTGAAATCAATACGAACATAATCATCTTCCACCTCCACCGTAATACTCACCTTCCCTCCATCCGGCGTGTATTTGAGAGCATTGCTCAATAGATTTGAAAAGACCTCTTCTATATTTCCCCTGTTCCCAAAGACTGGAGGTAATCCCTTTGCTGACTCCCACTCAAGGACAATGTTCTTCTCCTCGGCCTGGGGTCTGTAAAACGCCACTTGTTCATCTAATATTTTACAGATATCCAGTTTACCTTTTTCTTGAACAACAAGCCCGGATTCGATTTTCGCAAGGTCCAGGAGTTCTGATGAAAGGGCAACAAGGGATTTTATCCTTTCTGAAATCCTCGTAAGGACTTCACGTTGGTCTTCTGTAACAGGTCCCAGCAAGCCGTCTTGAATGACTTTTATCTGCATAAGAAGCGTATTTAACGGATTCCTGACTTCATGGGAGACCATGGAGACAAAATCCGACTTGAGCTGATCCATCTTTCTTATAGTTGTGACGTCATGCAGGACTGTCACCGTCCCCAAATTGCGCCCTGCCCTGTCCCGGAAAGGGACACACCAAACTCCCAGAATCCTCTCTTCCTTCTCTCCCGCAAGTTTTGAGACGACTTCATCGCCCAGTTGAGTGAATTCGTCCTTGGGCATGGCCAGCGCGCGATCAATCATTGATTCGATTTTTGGGTCCAATTTTAGCTCCCTCAAATCTTTCCCTATTACATTTTCCCCCTTGTATCCGATGAATTTGAGGAACGCAGGATTAGCAAGGGCCACCTTTTTCTCTGCATTCGTCGCCATCACCCCATCGGCAAGGCAATTGATCATCACTCGCATGCGCGATTTTTCAGTGGCAATATCCTGCAAGGTCCGTATGTATTCAATCGCCTTTCGAATAACAGTCCTGAGATCCTGCGGGGAAAAGGGTTTGGAGATAAAATCAAAGGCCCCCTTTTTCATGGCCTCTATGGCGTGCTCCAGGGTGGCGTAACCCGTAATCACTATAACCACGACGTCCGAATGTTTGGCCCTCACACGTTCCAGGATATCCATGCCCTGTATCCCTGGCAACATCAGGTCCAACAAGACTATATCGAAGTGGGCCTCTTCTATTCTTTTCAACCCTGAATAGCCGTCTTCGGCTACCTCTACCTCAAAACCTTCCTGCGCCAGGACCGTCCGGCACCCATCCCGGATCCTTTTCTCGTCATCCAGCACCAGGATCTTCGGCCTGTAGGATGATAGCACTGCCTCATCTATTGCCATTGTTGCTGGCCCCCTCCTTTTTTCTCCTGTGATTCATCTTTGAAATCATCCCCGTCTTCCCCGGGTACATAAAGAGGGAGTTCAACGAGAAAGGTCGTTCCCGAAGGGCTCGTTTCCTTGACCCTGATATCTCCTCCATTCTCCATGACGATTCCCAGTGAGGTACTGAGGCCCAGTCCTGTACCCTTGCCCGGTTCTTTGGTCGTGAAAAAGGGATCAAAGATTTTTTTCAGGTTCTCCGGTGGGATGCCACGCCCTGTATCTGAGACCTCAAGGTAGACTTTCTTCCTTGCCTTGTCCCTGTAAGTAAGCAACGTAAGGACGCCTTTTCCGTCCATGGCCGCGCACGCATTCATGATAAGGTTGATAATGACCTGAATGATCTGGTTCTTGTCTACACGGATAAGCATCATTTCGTCGGACAGTTCTTTTCTAATGACCACACCGCTGAAAAGCTTTTGGTCGCGGGTCAGAGCCAGCCCCTGATTGACAACTTCGTTTATCTGGACAATATCCTTTGTTGTAGCGGATTGGCGACTATAGGCCAGAAGGTTCTTGACTATGCCCTTGCAGCGCTCAACATCTTCGATAATGAATTCAATGTGTTCCTTTATTGGATCGTCTTTGCTGAGGGACTCTGCCGCCAAATTTGCATAAAAGAGAATGCCTGTCAGGGGGTTGTTGATTTCATGTGCCACCCCGGCTGCAAGTTGGCCCAGGGAGGCCATCTTCTCTGATTGGGCGAGTTGTGCCTGTGTCTCTTGCAGTTTTTTCTCCACTGCAAGTTTCTCTCTAAGGTCATTGTATATGCCCATAGTTGCAATTTCCTTGTCCCCTTCGTAGATAATAGCGGCAGTCAATTCCACGGGTATTTCCTCTCCGGCCTTGTTTATGACGGTGGTCTTTATGCTGGGCAGTTTGCCTTTTCCACCTTCGCCATCGTCCCTCAACTTTCGCATGATTTCTCTGGCAACGCCGGGCGGATAGATACGCTCAATAGACCGCAGTTTCCTGGCCTCTTCGAAGGAGTAACCAAAAAGGTCTTCTGCCGCCCGATTCATCAACAGAATTTCACCCTCCCGGTTTGCCGCAACAATGGCACTGGCAGAGCTTTGAATGATCTTTTGAAGGAATTCTTCTGTTTCCCGTAATTCCCTCTCCAGGGCCTTTATCCTTGTCACATCCCTGAGACTTTCCAAGACATATATTACTTCTCCGGAATCATTCTTTATCGGGGAAAAAACTCTCTCTTCCCAACGTGTTGAACCGTCCTTCATCGAAAACCTTCTGAGGATGGAGTGGCCTTTCTTGTCGGCCAAGACCACAGGAAAGGGACAGCTATCTATGATGGGACAGGTGTCTTTAGTATTGAAAAAAATCTCATGGCATCTCTTCCCTTCGACCAGCTCTTTTGTGACCTTGAATTTTTCCAGGCATACGTGATTGGCGGTAACTATGCTTTTGTCAGGTCTTAGGATAAGGGTTGGAAAAGATAGGGAGTCAAAAACCCTGACTCTCCAGTCCAAATTTTCAAAAACTCCATGATTCATGATTAAGCCCAGGTCATTTTTGAGTTAGTGGGAAGAAGGTGGCTTGCGAGGGATCTCAAAGACTTCTGCAAGGCTTCTCCTGGCTTTCGGACCCATTGCCCCGGGAAGGACCAGATAGATACAGGATTGGGAGCACGCAGTCATCAGGACGGGTATCGAGGCCTGAGCAAGCGTGTTAAGCGCAGTCTTTGCAACCCCATACCTATCACCGTAATGGGGTCCCTGAAAGTATATGAGATCTACAGGCGAAGTCACAAGAATTGTCTTTGATTCTTCAAATTCCCCGGTCAAAAGTATTTGCTTCAGAAAATTCTTCTCTTCCTGTGCCGGAATCAGAATGTAAAGAACGAAAGGGCTATCAATTGTCCTATGGGCAGCAACCAGATGAAATACAGGATGAAATTCAGCCAGGGATAAAAATTTTTCCCCAAAGGAGTCTATTCCTTGAGCGCCCAGTTTGACTTCAAAAAGGGCCATATCTCCAGCAATCTGAAATCCATAAGTCTTAACCCTCTCTTCCCGATAGGTCGCGATGGTTTGTAACACTTTCTCTTTTGACGATCCTCTCAGCTACGGCAAATCTAGCCCAAAGTAATTTGGTCCTCTACCAGCACCACCATACTATACAACGCCAACCGCTCCGACAGGCGGATTGGATCACCATTGCTCGCAGGAAGCAGAAGGAAGCTTCCCTCTCTCAAAGCTGCACCGATGAACTGTCCCGCAGCAAGCTGCGCAGAATTAAACCCAATCGAGGTCTGCCTCCTCTCAAGCTGGGCAGGAAGTCGGATCCTCTCCCTCGGGGATGCTCAAGTATTCTTTCAACGCGGCTACCGCACTGCGCAAGTGAATGTAATCTGTAATAAATGTCAAGGTAGACAGGGAAGAACCAGCGCCATAAAGGGGAAGGTGCGCTTTTCCAAAAGCTATCAATGAGGCGCCCAGGATTCTTAAGCTGAATTGATGGGGAAACAGGGAAAGCATGCCTACAGAAGGA
>JAFDIC010000240.1 GCA_019308525.1 Deltaproteobacteria bacterium | reverse complement strand
CGGGCGCTGAGCCGGATAACAGGTACCTGTTGAAAACCAAGGGCCTTTCGATAAGTTTTGGCGGGCTCACTGCCGTCGACAGTGTAGACCTTGAGGTAGGGCGAGGAACCACCGTTGGGCTCATAGGTCCGAACGGTTCGGGCAAGACCACTTTTTTCAACATAGTCTCAGGGATCTACAGGCCAAGTCAGGGTGAAGTATGGTTTGACGGTGAAAATATCGTTGGAGAAAAGCCCCATATAATAACAAGAAAGGGGATGGCCAGGACATTTCAAAACAACCGTCTTTTCTGGCAGCTGAGCATACTGGACAACGTTATTCTGGGGATGTATTCGAGGCAGAAGGCCCGTCTTTTCGACGTACTGTTCCGGTACAGAAGGGCCCGGGAGGAGATAAGGGAATGTGCCGAGCGAGCGGTGGAGATCCTGAGCTATTTCAGCTCTGAGCTGGGATCTGACTATTCAAGACTTGTGTCGGACCTATCCCAGGGTGATCGAAGGCGCGTGGAGATTTGCCGGGCCCTTGCCTCAAATCCCAAGTTGCTGCTGCTGGATGAGCCCTCCGCAGGCATGTCACCGGAGGAGACCGAGAAACTTATGGAAGACATCCTGAGACTCAGGGAAAGGTACAGGGATATCAGCATCATCATCATTGAACATGACATGATGGTGATAGAAAACATTGCCCAGCACGTCGTGGTCTTCAATTACGGGAAAAAGATAGCCGAAGGGACCTTCTCTGAAGTGACCAGGAACGAGGAGGTTCTGAGGGCTTACCTGGGCGAGGAATCTGAAGATGCTCGAGCTTGAAAATGTCACTTCCCAGTATGAGGAGAAGGTCTATGTCTTGAGGGACATATCAATGAGGGCGGAGGAAGGGGTCGTTACCTGCGTCTTGGGCCCAAACGGGGCGGGCAAGACAACCCTGGTAAAGACCATCGTGAACCTGGTCAGACCCAGGGAGGGGAGAATCATTTTTTCAGGCATCCCCATTCAAAGACTAAGGACCCATCAGATAGTCAAATTGGGGATCTCGGTGGTCCCCGAGGGGAGGCAGCTTTTTCCGAAACTAACGGTCGCAGAGACGCTTCGGCTTGGGGCCTATCTGGAGAACAGCAAGGAAGTTATCAGGTCCAGGATGGAGAAGGTCTTTGAGCTTTTTCCCATACTCGCTGAACGCACCAGGCAGGTGGCAGGTACCCTGAGCGGGGGGGAGCTGGGTATTCTCTCTATTGCCCGTTCCCTGATGTCGAATCCCAAGATGATGATTCTGGATGAACCATCTCTCGGCCTGGCCCCCCTGATTACAAGCCGCGTATTTGAGGCAATCAACGCCATAAACAAGAGGGGTGTCAGCGTACTGCTGATAGAGCAAAACGCAAGAAAGGCCCTGGGGATTTCCTCATACGGGTATATCTTGCAAAAGGGGGAGATTGTGCTCCAGGGAGATTCGCGAGTGCTCAGAGAAAGCGAGATGATAAGGAGGGCCTACTTGTCCCGTGGAAGGTAAATAAAATTTGGACATTATGAATGACGAGCTTGTAAAAAGTCAAAACTGAGATGGCAAAGTAAAAAGCTTCAAGTACGTTTTCAAGTTGAGCTTGCGAAATCCCGCCATCGGGAGCGCGCGAATCTCGTGTGATCACCGTAGAAAGGTGCGGTATCTTCGAGAGGCGTACTTAGCGTACGCCGCAATCACAACGAGATGAAGCGCAACGCAGAAATTGGACTTTTTACGAAGCCATCATGAATGAGAAGAAAATTCTTGACATAGAGCAGGGTGGAAGTGGTAAGTATTACTAAACATATTTTACCAAGCATGATTGCGTTTCTGCGGTACCCATTAGAGGTCCGGAGGGAGTGTTGAAAGTGAGTGTCACATTTCGCGGCAGGCTGTAGGAAACAAAACCCGGAAAACTCTAACACGGAGGAATGCTTATGAAAAGATCATTTGCAAAGGTTATCCTAGCGGCGTTTATGGTATTGGCTGTCCTTTTATCCCTGTCTATCGGGGTATCTCTTGCCAGAACAGTCAAGATCGCCTTCATCGGACCCTTAACCGGCCCTAACGCTGCCCAAGGAAACGGCGCAAAGAACTGCTTTGACCTGGCCATTAGGCTGGCCAATAAGTCGGGGGAGTTTCCTTACAAGATCGAGATGATGGCCCTTGATGATGCATCTGATCCGGCCGTGGCTGTTTCGGCTGCCCTAAAGGCGGTGTCTGACAGAGACGTGGTTGCAGCAAGCGGGCATTGGAACAGTGCCTGCGCCCTTGCAACTATACATACATTTCACTCATTTCGTGTCCCTTTCATCGTATGGGGAGCCATAAGCCCCAGGATCACTGAGTACAATTACCCTGAGGTTGTTCGCAACTGCCCCACCCTCGTGCAGGAGAACGTGCCTTTTGCCAAATGGGTGATAGTTGACCTGGGCTACAAGGCCTTCAGTATTATTTCAGATACCACTGATTATGGAGAACAAAACACCAAGGCTTTTTCCGCCTTGGCCAAGAAGCACGGTGCCAGGATTGTTTCAGTGGATTCCGTGCCCACGGGCACGACTGATTTCAGGCCCATATTGACGAAGATAAAGGGCCTTGATCCGTCAGCCATCTATTTCGGCGGTGTGGTCATGGAGGGAGCCCTAGCCAGGAGCCAGATGGTAAAGATCGGCTTGAACAAGCTCTTCTGTGCCGTGTCAGGATTAGCCGACGAGAAGTTTATTGAAGTGGCAGGCAAGGCGGCTGCCGAGGGTACAATTATCACCAAGCCGGGTTTTGAGCTGGACAGGCTTCCAGGAGGTATTGAGTTCAAGAAGGCCTATGAGGCTCAGAACTACAGGGAGCCTATGGGTGCCTACGGCATCTATGCCTATGAGGCTGCAAACATCATCCTGGAGGCACTGAAACAGGTGGGCCCCGACGACAAGGTTGCCATTGCGAAGGCGATTCGCAATATGAAGTTTGAGGGAATACTGGGCACAACCACCTTTGACAAGAACGGCCAGACCGAGCTTGCGCCCGTGACAAAACTGGTGGCTCAGGACGGTAAATGGGTTGAGTGGGAGAGGTCCGAGTATGCAACGGGCAAGCGCCAGTTGCCTAGGCCCTATTAGGGCGCTTTTGTTGGTTTGAGACAGCCTGCCGTTTTTCTGGACGGCCAGGACCCCGGGTCCTGGCCGTCACAGGTTTTTCTAAGCCATATGGGAAGTTGATGCCTTGGAGTTTATTGAGCAAATATTCAATGGATTGCTCCTGGGGTGCAACTATACCCTGATCGCCATAGGGTTCAGCCTCTTCTTCGGGGCCTTGAACGTGGTCCATTTTTCCCACGGCGATGTTTGCATCCTGGGCAGTTTTATCATCCTCGTCTTCTACCAGATTGGCAGGGCCTGGGGTATCTTCGATGCCGTGCCAGGAGTGGTTATTATCCCTCTGGTCATTGCCGCTGCCACCATATTGACGGGAATTCTAGGGGCGGTATTTGAGAAGTTGGCGATTAAACCCTTCCGTCAGTCTCCCCTCTTGATGGTCCTCGTGGCCACCGTAGCCCTTGGATTGATTATCCGGGAATCACTGCGCCTGTTTTATCCCCAGGGGAGTAATCCCCAGATATTCCCGGCCCTGCTCCCGGATGGGGGATTTCCCCTGAGAGGTCTTTTTGTTCGTTACGACAGCCTCATCATCCTGGGCCTGACCATTGTCTTGATTACCCTGGTGTTTCTCTTTGTGGAACGCACTCGAATGGGGACTGCTATCCGGGCGATCTCCCAGGACACGGAGGCGGCCGTGATGATGGGGGTCAACGTGAACGCGACCGTGTCGATAACCTTTATCCTCGGCTCCGCCCTCGGGGCCCTGGCTGGTATATTGAACGGGGTTTACATTGGGATCATTCGATTCGACATGGGATTGATGGGGGGAATCAAAGGATTCTCAGCGGCCGTGGTAGGAGGGCTGGGGAACATCTATGGAGCCATTTTTGGAGGTATCCTGCTCGGGTTTGTTGAAACCTTCGCCTCTGTCTTGATACCGGGAGGGACGGCATATAAGGACGTATTCAGCTTCTTGGTCGTAATATTCTTCCTGGTCTTCAAGCCCTCAGGAATCCTTGGTGAAAAGGTGTATGAGAAGGTATGAGTGCCTTGACCCATAGCCGCCCATTTACCATGGGCATAGTCTTTCTAGTAGAACTCTTTGTTTTTCTGGCGTTTGTTCTTTTTTTGCGCACGGAGGGTGCTATCGGGACAGTCCTGATCCTCTTGGGTATCGGCCTTTGTTGGTATCTCTATGACCGATTCGAGGCCTTTCAGGAGCGGATTGCCTCCATGTTATCCGCTGAAAGGGCGTTTACAGGGGCTCTAGGGCTGATTTTTCTCCTGGTCATGCCCCTATTGTTGAAGGACAGGCCCTATCTGATCCACCTTTGCCTGACGGCAGGCATCTACATCATGCTCGCAACAGGGCTCAACTATCAGCTTGGCAGCACCAACATTGTCAATCTGGCAACCGCCGCTTCCTATGGTGTTGGCGCGTACACCTCCGCACTCTTGACCACCCATACAGGTGTGAGCTTCTGGTTGGTCATTTTCGCTGCGGGAGGAGCGGCTTCCTTTATGGGATTCATCCTGGGGCTTCCCACCACAAAGACAAGGGATTACTACCTGACCCTGGTAACCATTGCCTTCGGCCTGATCGTCTACCTGCTCCTGAACAACCTGAAATGGACGGGAGGGCCGAACGGAATCGGAGACATCACGCCTCCTTCTCTTTTCGGGCACTCTTTCAGGGAAAATATCAAAATATTCGGCATGACACTCCCCTATCAGGCCAACTATTATTTCCTGGTCCTTTTCTTTGTCCTGGTCTATGCGCTCATAAGCGAGCGCCTTCATTTCTCGCGGACGGGCCTCACGTGGAACGCAATCAGAGAAGATGAGATAGCTGCAAAGTGCTGTGGTATCCATGTTTCCAGGTACAAGGTCCTCTCCTTCTGCATCAACTGTTTCCTGGACGGGGTGACGGGGGCCGTGTATGCACACTATGTGTGCTTTATTTCACCGGAAAACTTTCAGTTCATGCTCTCGGTGGTGGTGGTGACCATGGTCATTCTTGGGGGGATGGACAATACCTTCGGGGTGATCTTTGGCGCAGTCCTCCTGACGTTGCTCCCTGAAAAGTTTCGAATATTCAATGAATTTCGCCTTCTCATGTACGGTATCATCGTGATTTGTACCCTGGTATTTCGGCCGGAAGGCCTTTTCCCCCAGAAGCTCAGGCGATATACTTAACAGATTGTTATGAATGATATCCCATGACTTACTTATTAGAGACTGAAGATCTCACCATCAAATTTGGCGGGCTGACAGCGATCAAGGCCCTGGATTCCTTCGTGTCCAAGGGGGAAGTTCTTGGTCTGATAGGGCCGAACGGTTCGGGAAAGACGACCTATTTGAACTTGATCACCGGGATCTATTCACCCACGAGCGGAGATATCAGGTTCCAGGGAGAGAGCATAGTCGGCCTTGCGCCCTTCCGTCTCGTGCACAGGGGGATTGCCCGTACCTTTCAAAACAGTCGCCTGTTCTCAAATTTGAGTGTCCTGGACAATATCATTATTGGAATGCACCACAGGCAGCGTACCCAGTGGTATGACGCCATCTTTCGAAGCCGTTTTGCAAGGCGAGAACTCAAGAACTCGGCAAAAAGGGCCGTGGAACTCCTTGAGTATTTCAGCAAAGAACTCGTTGATGAACGATTCAAGAGGGCGATAGAGCTTCCCCAGGCATACAGGAGAAAGCTTGAGATATGCCGGGCCCTTGCTTCCGACCCGGTCCTGCTGCTCCTGGACGAGCCCGCCGCCGGCATGGATCAAGAGGAAACACTTGCCCTCATGGGAGATATCCGGAGGATCCTGGACTGGAAAAAGGACCTGGCCATCATCATAGTTGAACACGATATGATGGTAATCAAGAACATAGCTGACAGGGTCTTGGTCATCAATTACGGACAGAAGATCGCAGAAGGGACCTTTGAGCATGTCAGCAGTAACCCGGAAGTCATTACCGCTTACTTGGGAGAGTCCCGGTGCTGAGGCTTGAGAATATCTCCACGGAATATGACCGGGTCCCCATGTTGAGAGAAGTAGACATGAGGATCGAAGATGGAGGCCTGATTTGCCTGCTGGGAAGTAATGGTGCAGGAAAGACGACTACGGTGAAGACGATCATGGGCCTGGTCAAGCCTGTGAGAGGAGAGATCTATTTCGAGGAGAAACCCATAGGCAAGATGAAGACCAACAGGATCGTGGAAATGGGCATTTCCGTTGTCCCTGAAGGGCGAAGGCTTTTTCCCAAGATGACTGTATATGAAAACCTGCGTTTGGGGGCCTTTTT
>JAFDIC010000239.1 GCA_019308525.1 Deltaproteobacteria bacterium | reverse complement strand
CCTCCTGGACAATATGGATGGTCTGGCGGCAGGCACGGCTTTCATAGCCGGCGCCTTTCTCTTTATCTTGCTCTATCTCAATCCCGGCTCCAATCATTTTGCTGTTCCGCTCCTGTTGATGAGCGCAGGTTATTTGGGGGCGCTTCTGGGGTTCCTGGTATTCAACTTTAACCTCGCATCGATCTTCATGGGGGACTGTGGAAGCCTTTTCATAGGGTTTGTCCTGGCCTGCCTGACCATGCTGGGAAGCCCGGAGCAGGGTCTGGGGAAGAGCCCTTTTCATCTCCTCTCAGTCATCGCAATACCGATCCTCATCGTGTTCATCCCCATACTGGACACGGCCTTTGTCAGCCTGATGCGAAAGTTGTCCAGCAGACCAATATCCGAGGGAGGCAGGGACCACTCTTCACACAGGATGGTGGCCATAGGCTTTTCAGAAAGAAAGGCCGTCCTTATGCTCTATAGCTTTTCAGTGGTCTCAGGGCTGATCGCGCTGATGATAAGCCGTCTGGATACAGGGCCAAGCCTTGTGATCGTAACCCTGTACTTGCTCTTTGTCATTTTCTTCTGGATATACCTGGCAAAGGTGAGAGTCTATCCCAAAAGGCCCCTATCTCGAACGGGTGTCTCCAGGGTCATCACCCCTATCCTGGTCGACATAACTTACAGGAGGAGGTTGTTTGAGGTCCTCCTGGACCTGGTCTTGATAACCGTGGCATATTATGCCTCTTATCTCCTTCGCTTCGAGGGGGTCCTGGGAGGCAATTTTGATTTTTTCCTCAGATCACTGCCTGTCATAATCGGCTGCCAGATGCTCTCCTTTTATGTCTTTGGCATATACCGGGGAGTGTGGGAGAGCACCAGCATAAGGGACATAAACGACTACCTGAAAGCGATTACCTCCGGGACGATTATGTCCATACTGATCCTGCTCTTTGTCTACAGGTTTATCAGTTTCTCAAGGGCCGTGTTCGTGATATATTGGGTCCTGATTTTGATCATGGTGTCCCTGTCCCGCCTTTCTTTTAGGCTCCTGGACGAAGGGATGAAGAAGGGGAATCAAAAGGGAACGCCGACTCTCATCTACGGTGCGGGGGTAGGGGGAATGATGCTGATCAAGGAGATTGAAACCAACAGGGGCCTGGGAATAAAACTCGTTGGTTTTATCGACGATAATATCAAACTTCACAGGCGGAAAATTCAAGGGTACCCGGTGCTCGGTGGGCAAGAGGATCTTGGGGATATCATAAAGAGACATGATATCAGAAGAATCATAGTCTCTTTCAAGCAGAACGGCATAGAAAAGAAGAGACAAATAGGTGCCCTTTGCCAGCAGATGGGTGCGGAAGTGGAAGTAAACCAGATGAAGTTGATCATAAGCTGATTCCCCTTTCTTTGCCTCGAACGCCTTTGCAAACATCTTGAGGGGAGGGGCCATGGACTTCAGCCTTTCAATGGAGCAGGAAATACTCAGGAACACTGTCAGGCAGTTCGCCGAGAAGGAAATAAGACCCGTAGCCAGGGAACTGGACGAGAAAGAAATGTTTTCCTGCGAGATCACCAGGAAAATGGCAGAGCTGGGGTTGTTCGGGATGTTCGTCTCAGAGGAATACGGCGGACAAGCCATGGACTACATCTCCTATATTATCGCAACGGAGGAGATCGCAAGGGTGGACGGCTCTCACGCCGCGACAATTGCAGCAGGGAATTCACTGGGGATAGGCCCCATATATTATTTCGGGAACGAAGAGCAAAAAAGGAAGTATCTCCCCGAGCTGTGCGCAGGGGAGACCCTGTGGGCATTTGGCCTCACGGAACCGAACGCGGGATCGGACGCAGGGAATACCCAAACCACGGCGGTCCTGGAGGGGGACCAGTGGGTCATTAATGGCAGCAAGATCTTCATCACGAACGGCGCCACAGGGATTACGGCAGGGGTAACGGCGCTCTGTCGCACCGGGACAAGGAAAGACGGGCGTCCTGAACTCTCCTGCATACTCATTGAGACCGGTACCCCCGGGTTTGAGGCCAGGGAGATGCATGGAAAAATGATGTGGAGGGCATCCAACACCAGTGAACTCTACTTCGATGATTGCAAGGTACCCAGGGAAAATCTCCTGGGCCCGAAGGGCCATGGCTTCTACCAGATGATGCAGACCCTGGATGGTGGACGTCTCTCCATCGCAGCAATGGGGCTCGGGGGAGCCCAGGGATGTTTTGATCTGGCCATGAAGTACAGCAAGCAGAGGGTTCAATTCGGACAGCCCATTTCCAATTTCCAGATAAACGCATTCAAGCTGGCTGATATGAGCCTCGAGATCGAATGTGCCCGACTGCTGCTCTATAAGGCGTGCTGGCTGCGGGACAACAACATGCCTTTCAGGAAAGAAGCAGCCATGGCCAAGCTGCATTGTTCCGAGGTGATGTACCGCTGTGCAAATCACGCGGTTCAGTTACACGGTGGCTACGGCCTTATGAAGGAGTATGACGTGGAGAGGTTTTATCGAGACCAGAAGTTGCTGGAAATAGGGGAAGGCACTTCAGAGGTACAAAGGATAGTTATTGCCAGGTTGATAGGAGTGCTGTAGAATCAGGGTGCCGAATTAGGGACAGGGATATAGGAGGATGAAAACAGCTCGGAGAGAACACTCCGGGCTGTATTTGTGGAAACCATGTTAGATAGAATCCTGGGCAAAGAGATCGCGTCTTACGTGAGGGCCCACCGGGGTCTGGTTATTTCAGCCCTCGTTCTTACCTTCATAGCGTCAATATTTGTAATAGTTCCTGCCTACCTCATTCAGCCTTTCATAGATGAAGGCATGAAAAAGGGGATGGAACCTGCTAGCTGGAAAGTGCCGTGGATTGCCTTCGAGTGGGATGGGGGCCTTACCTGGCAACGTACCGAGAAGATCCTGGTTGAGAATATTTCACCAAATCGGCTCCTGGTCATACTGACGCTTATCGCCTTCCTCTCAGTGCTCTTCAAGTCCATAGCCATCTATTTCAGTGAACTGGCCGCGGCCGCCTTCTCTAACAGCGCAATACGGTCAGTGAGAATAGAGCTTTTTGAGAAGTTTATTTCACTGCCCCTGGGGTTCTACCACAAGAAAAAGGCAGGGGAGCTTATTTCACGGGCAACCGCGGATCTAACCGTAATGCAGGGCCTCATAGCCAATATTCTTATAGGCTTGGTTCAGCATCCGCTGACTGCACTGGTCTTCCTGTTATACCTTTTCGTGATGAACTACAGGCTGACGGTCCTGATCTTTGTTACGGTCCCAGTCATTGTCGGGCTCATACGGCTGTTCGGCAGAAAGGTGAAGAAGCATTCGGCCAGGGTTCAGGATGCGGTGTCAAAGGTGACTTCCGCCTACCAGGAAACACTGTTGTGCCTCAAGATTGTCCAGGGGTTTTGCCGAAACGAAGAGGAGTCAAGAAGATTCAGGATCCTTGTGGACGAACTGTACAAGAAGGTTATGCGATGGAACAGGTGGTTTCTTGGGCTGGGGCCGATGATGGATTCAACCGTGTTCCTGATTTTGCCCACGGTTTTGATAGTGGGCAAGATCTACTTCAATCATACCCTCGGAGAGCTTGTCGCCATGATCTATGCCTTTTCCAGGGTCTATTCACCGGTCAAGAGCCTTGCCAGGATCAATAACGAGCTTCGCACCTTGCAGGGTGCCACGGAAAGGGTCTTCAGCATAATGAAGACGGTCCCTGCCATCAAGAACCGCCCCGGGGCCGGTGAATTGCCGAGACACCGGGAATCCATAGAATTCAACGACGTGTATTTTTCCTACGAGCCGGGCGTGCCCGTGCTCAAAGGAATTAACCTGAGGATCGAAGCCGGGGAGATGGTGGCGGTCGTGGGTTCCACGGGCGCAGGCAAGAGCACCCTCCTTGATCTTATTCCAAGGTTCTATGACGTTACTAAGGGTAGTATAACCATCGACGGAACAGACGTAAGGGACGTGACCCTGGAGTCCCTGCGCAGACAAATCAGCATGGTGAGCCAGGAGGTCTTGTTGTTTCATGACACAATAGCCAACAATATCTGCTATGGCTGCCCTGGCAAAGGCATGGAGGAAATCATTGAGGCGGCAAAGGCAGCTCACGCCCATGACTTTATCCTGGCCCTGCCGGGCGGATATGAGTCAGTGGTCGGGGACCGGGGGACGAGGCTTTCAGGAGGTCAGCGTCAGCGGATCGCCATAGCAAGGGCGATTCTAGCCGACCCCTCAATATTGATACTGGACGAGGCCGCGTCGGCACTGGATGCAGAAAGCGAGAAGCTGGTGCAGGAGGCAATAGAGAGGCTGCGGGGCGGGCGCACAATTGTCGTGGTGGCGCACAGGTTGAGCACAATCCGGAAGGCGGATCAGGTTTGCGTGCTGGAGGGAGGAGAGATCATTGAATCGGGGAGTCACCAGGAATTGATGAGCCTGAACGGCCGTTTTCGACAATTGCACGATCTACAGTTCAGGGTTTAGCCGTAGCCACCCTCTCGGTCAACGACCAGAATGCTCCTGGTTGAGTCTGGATCGGATATCCTCCTGGGACAATTCGTGGATTCGCACGCGCTTGAAGCGGGAGCCTCTGCCAGAAAGAATCTCGATATGCTTCTTGGAGATGCGGAGTTCCCTGGAGAGAAGTTCAACCAGGTCCTTGTTCGCCCTGCCTTCTACGGGAGGGCTGGTCACTTTCACCCTCAGCACGCCCTCTTCCATTCCCAGGATTTCACTCTTGGAGGCCCTGGGCAAGACTTTGATCTTGATATCTGCTTGCAAAGGCTTCACCTTATGTGGGACGCCAACTGGTACAAGCTTTGAACGAGAAAGGTCTGGAGAAAGATAATTGCAAGTATAACCAGGATAGGGGAAAAATCCATCCCGCCCAGGAAGATGGGTATTCTGCGTCTCACGGGGTAAAGAACAGGCTCCGTTATGTTGTTCAAAAACCTCACGATGGGATTAAAGGGGTCTGGATTGACCCAGGAGATAACAGCCCTGGCGATGATTATCCACATGTACAGTGACAGGGCGATGTTAAGGATTTTGGCAACAGCTAGAAGAAAGTTGGAAAGAATAAACATGGTCTCACTGGCTCTCCTCAAAGCAAGGGATTCACGGAGATAGAAGTATACTATGAACAGGGGCAGAGTTCCAAGTCATTTCTGATGCTTCCGGAAAAGCGCCATCTGCGGCGTACTTCTATGTTCGCGTCTCGCAGATGCCGCCGGTGTTTGGCGGTGATTCCTAAAAAGATTTGCACGCCTTGCACCTGCCTGCCGCAGGCAGGTCTGGGGCTTTTCCGAAAGCATCAGTGCCTTAAAGCTTTTCCAACTGGTCATTCTTGGGCAAGACCCTTACCGGGGCTTCAGCTCCATGGCGGAAAGGACCCCGTGACACTTACATGCAGTGGCGATAATCCACTTCCCCCTCCCCGCTGAGAGGATATTATCTTTGAGCCTTTTCAGTTCCATTACCCTGTAACCCCCAACCCCGGGGCCCATCTGTCGGCTCTTGACAACATGAATGTAGTATCCCGGGATCTCGAGACCGTTGAGTAATTCGTACAGGGTCTTCGCCCTTTTTTCTCCTGTAACCGTGCAGTGCTCAGGGGGCTCAGGGCAATCCTCGGGGCACAGGAAATCGGCATAACTTGCGAGGAGGGACATATGCTTCCCCTGCCAGGCGTAAGGTAATGAAGCCTTTGCCGCCTCGGGGATCTCGATCCTTTCTGGGGTGTATTTCTCGGCAAGATCCCGCTCTAGCCACTCGAAAGCAAGGTGCAGGGGCAGGGCAGGGATGATGATGGTTGATGGGCCCAGCAAATGAAAGTTCTCTGTGAGGAAATCAACGGCATCGTCTTTTATCCTTATGACTGCTTTCCCTTCAAACTCCTCCAGGCGGTTCCCATCGACGTCGACCAGGAACAGGGGTGGCTTCGATGCCTTGGAGAATAGCGCGATCGCCCTCTTCCCAAAGTGCCCTGCCCCAAGGATGAGAATAGCATCTCTCGGAATTGATTTTTTCCTGTGGTAAAGAATATGATCACCCCTAATAGACGCAATCTCTTGCCTGCCAAGAAATTGGTGGGTATGTTAGAGCAGTCCATAAGCCGGGTTCTGTTCCTCCCCGGACCCGCGTTGCAGGCTACAGGGAGGCAATGGCCATTCATCTAGTCTCGATGTCACCATCGAGATCAAGCGACCTACCCGGGGACTCGGGCGGACCACCCTCAGACGTCCCCCTATTTGGTCTTGCTCCGGGTGGGGTTTGCCTAGCTCCCACCGTCACCGATGGGACTGGTGAGCTCTTACCTCACCTTTTCACCCTTACCAGGGAAACATCGAGGACGTTCACCCATGCGGTCTGTTTTCTGTGGCACTTTCCTGCCTGT
>JAFDIC010000238.1 GCA_019308525.1 Deltaproteobacteria bacterium | reverse complement strand
GACATGGTTCTGACGCCCTGAGCGCCGAGACCACGGCGGTTTTGTCAGGGGACGGGAAACACTATATCCTCAACGGCCAGAAACAATTCATTTCCAACGCGGGGTTTGCAGACCTCTTCCTGACGTATGCTCAAATCGACGGAAGGCAATTTACGAGCTTCATCGTTGAGCGTAAATGGGACGGAGTCTCTGTGGACGAGGAAGAGAAGAAGATGGGTGTGCACGGCAGCTCCACCAGGTCAGTGATATTCCAGGACGTAAAGGTGCCGGTGGAGAATGTCCTGGGAGAAGTGGGCAGGGGTCACGTGGTTGCCCTGAATACCCTGAACGTAGGAAGGTACAAGCTGGGTGCCGGCGCGGTTGGAGGCTGCAAATTGTTGATCCAGGAAGGGGTGAAGTATGCCAAGAACAGGGTCCAGTTCGGCAAGCCCATATGCGAATTCGGCCTTATCAAGCACAAGATCGCCGAGATGGTCATCAGGACCTATGCGACTGAAAGCATGGTGTACAGGACGGCCGGGCTCCTGGATCTCGCCCTGGAAGGAATCGATCCATCGAGCGAGGAGGCAGGGAAAAAGACAGGTGAAGCCCTCAGGAAATATGCCCTGGAGTGCTCGGTCAACAAGGTGTTCGGTTCCGAGGTCCTGGACTACGTGGCCGACGAGTGCGTCCAGATCATGGGCGGTTACGGATACATCCAGGGGAATCCCGTTGAAACGGCCTACAGGGATTCCCGGATAAACCGCATATGGGAGGGGACAAACGAGATCAACCGGCTCCTGGTAGTGGATATGCTCATGAAGTCCGCGCTCAAAGGGGAACTGCCCCTGCTTGAGGAGATAAAGAAAGTTGCCGGGGAAGTGATCGGCCTGAGACCGGATTTCGGGGAAGAGGAGGGACTGCTTGACAGGGAAAAGAAGATGGTCACAATGGCCAAAAAGATCGCCCTCATGGCGGCCGGTGCAGCGGCCCAAAAACACATGCAAAGGCTTGCGAACGAGCAGGAGATAGTCGCCTTGATAGCAGACATGATAATCGCCACCTTCTCCATGGAAAGTATGTTACTGAGGACCCTGAAAAAGGTTCTAAAGGATGGGGAAGAGGGGGCAAAGATACACATTGCTGCCACCCGGGCCTTTATTGACGATACCTTCCCGGGGCTGGATATCATGGCAAGGCAAATCTTTGCTGCGATCGCAGAGGGGGAGGAACTGAGGACCCAGTTGATGGCCCTCAGGAAGCTGGCGCGATACACCCCCGTCGATACTATCAGCCTAAGGAGGGAGATAGCGGATAGTATAATCCCGGTGGCGAGGTACCATCTCACAAGGATTTAGGTGGGGCCGAGCTTGAAGGAGCGACTTTTGGTCGCGATGAATCGATGTGGCTGGTGAGATGCTGGGGATCGCAGCTACAAGCTGCTCCTACAGCGGGAATTGAAGAAATTTTTCCAGCCAGTTGACTTCCTGGAGTTTATTTCTATAATAATTATATTCAGAGGGAAAAATTGTCGTGAAAAGAGGGTCATGGGCTTTCGACCCTCTTTTTTCATCCTGACAACCCACCCTTGGGATGGAACGATTACTGGGAAACCATTGAGCGAAGGTAGTAGGCGGAGAATAATTTTGTAGGTGATTTCAGATGGTTGAGGATATCAAGAGACTTAGAAATATTGGAATAAGCGCCCATATCGATTCGGGGAAGACCACCCTGACAGAGAGGATACTCTATTACACTAAGAGGATAGTCGCGGTACATGAGGTAAGAGGCAAGGATGGGGTTGGTGCCAAGATGGATTCCATGGATCTGGAGAAGGAAAGGGGCATCACCATATCTTCAGCAGCCACCTACTGCGAATGGAAAGGGCACAGGATCAACATCATAGACACCCCGGGCCACGTGGATTTCACCATCGAGGTGGAGCGTGCCCTGAGGGTCCTTGACGGGTCCATCCTTGTCCTTTGCGCAGTAGGGGGAGTGCAGTCCCAGTCGATCACGGTGGATCGGCAGATGAACCGTTACAGGGTTCCGAGGGTGGCTTTTATCAACAAGTGCGATCGGGCGGGGGCGGACCCCTACCGGGTTGTGGAACAGTTGAGAGAGAGGTTGAATCACAATCCTGTATTGATGCAGATTCCCATTGGCTTGGAGGATCGCCTGAGGGGTGTGATCGATCTGGTGGCCATGAAGGCGATTTACTTCGATGGGCCCTTTGGAAGCCAGGTGAAGATAAAGGATATCCCAGCCGAGCTCACGGAGGAGGCGGGGATCAAACGAGAGGCATTGATGGATGCCGCCTCCATGTTTTCAGATGACCTCATGGAGGCCATTCTCGAGGAGAGGGTGAGCGAGGCCCTGATCTACGAGGCTGTGAGAAAGGGAACTATTTCAAGGGAACTCACTCCCGTGTTCCTGGGTTCAGCATACAAGAACATAGGTGTTCAACCGCTCCTGGACGGGGTTAACCTCTATCTTCCTTCACCCGACGAAGTGAAAAACCAGGCCGTTGACCTGGATCATGATGAAAGGCCCGTGGAGCTCAATCCAAGCCCCGATGCCAGGCTCGTAGCCCTGGCCTTCAAGCTGGAGGTGACCCCTTACGGCCAGTTGACATACCTGAGGATCTACCAGGGCTCCCTGAGCAAAGGAGATGACATTGTAAACACGAGGTCAAGGAAAAAGGTGAAGGTGGGCAGGCTGGTAAGGATGCATGCGGACGAGATGGAAGATATTTCCAGGGCCGGTGCAGGCGACATCGTTGCCCTCTTTGGCGTGGACTGTTTTTCGGGAGATACCTTTACGGATGGGCGACTGGCCTATGCCTTGTCTTCCATGCACATCCCTGAACCTGTCATCTCTCTTTCGGTGAGTCCCTCGGACAACAAGTCCGGTGCAAAGATGGCGAAGGCCCTGGGCAGATTCATAAAAGAGGACCCCACCTTCAGGACCAGGGTGGATCCAGAGTCGGGTGAGACCATAATCTCGGGTATGGGCGAGCTCCACCTGGAAATATACGTGGAGAGGATGAAAAGAGAATTCGATGCCCAGGTAACCGTCGGGCAACCCCGGGTAGCATACCGCGAGGCCATATCACGGAGGGCAGAGTTTGATTATATCCATAAGAAACAGACCGGGGGAGCGGGTCAATACGGGCGTGTTGCCGGGTTCATGGAGCCCTCGAAGGATGGTACCTATGAGTTCGTCAACCAGGTCAAGGGGGGTGTCATACCGTCGGAATTCATGCCTGCCGTGGACAAGGGTTTCAGGTCGTGTCTGGAGAAGGGGCCCATGATGGGCTTTCCTGTCCTAGGCCTCAGGGTGATTGTGAGTGACGGGCAGTTCCATGCGGTTGATTCCTCGGAGCGGGCCTTTATGCTGGCCGCGATAGGGGCCTTCAGGCAGGCCTATATGAGGGCGAAACCTATTATCCTGGAGCCCATCATGAAGTTGTCAGTAGAGTGCCCTTCAGAATACCAGGGAAACGTGATGGCCTCCATCAACCAGCGGAGGGGCATGATAATGAGCTCTGCCGAGGATGGCGTGTTCACCACCATTGAAGCGGAGGTGCCCTTGGCGGAAATGTTCGGCTATGCGACGACTCTCAGATCCTTGACCCAGGGCAAGGCAGAGTTTACCATGGAATTTTCTCGATACGCCAAGGTACCATCGGACATTGCAGAAGCGCTGAAAAAGGACCTCCAACGAGGGAACTCAGCGTAGAGCCTCAGAAGGTAACCAAAGAAAAGGGAGAGGGGGTAAGTGTGATAGAAGGCTTTAAGAAGATAAGCCCCTTGAGGATCCTGGAGGATTCCTCGAAGAAGGGGTTGGGCGCGGGGGAGCTGGGTGTAGTGATCGCAAGGGCAGGTGTTGGAAAGACGGCCTGCCTGATAAACTTTGCCTTTGACACCCTTTTCCGAAACAAGAAACTGGTGCACATATCACTGGAAGACCAGCCGGAAAAGGTCACATCCTATTATCGTGTGATATTCTCCGACATAGTTCGTGCCATGGGTGTCAAAGAGGAAATAGACCTGAGGCAGAGACTTGAGGGGAACAGGATGATTCTTGCATACCTCAAGCAGAGCTTTGATGTGGAGCGGCTGCGGGGAAACCTCACTAACCTGAAGGACAAAGCCAGGTTCAATCCAGGCATACTAGTGCTGGATGGTTTGGATTTTCATAAGGCGATGAGGAAGACCCTTGAAGGGCTGAAAGGATTGGCTGGGGACTTTGGGATAGGGATCTGGTTCTCCGCCCTCTCCCACCGTCACATAACCCAAGTCAATGAAAGGGGAATCCCACATCCGTGCCATGAGATCGATGACCTGTTCTCCGTCATCATGCAGTTGCAGCCGGAAGAAGGAGGGGTTCTCCTCAGGCTCCTGAAAGATCGAGAGGATGGCCCACCAGGGGAGGTGAGCCTGTTCCTGGACCCAAAGACATTCCTGGTAAAGGGTTGACCTGGTGCTGGGAGCTGCACCCATTTCTATAGAGAGGCCGCAGGCCTGCCATATCCGGTCGTTTTGTGGACGGGGATAACTGCACCACAACCAAAGGTTCAGGAGCTCGCAAGCACCTTGCAGGTGCGAGTTGTGTGAGATGCATCCTGTATCCGTAATCGCGACTACAAGTCGCTCCTACAGGGAATGATCAAAGGCCAAGCGGGTCTATGGCATCTATTCCTCATCTAAGACTTCTCTGACTCTCCTGGCAAGGGCCTGGGGAGTGAAGGGCTTTTGAATGAAGCTAAGACCTGCCTCCAGGACCCCATGATGGCTGATAGTATTGTCTGTGTACCCGGACATGTACAGAACCTTAAGCTCGGTCCTCTGTGATCTAATCCGCTCCCCCAGATCCTTCCCGCTCACACCCGGCATGATGACATCGGTAAGCAGGAGGTGAATGGGCCCTTTGACCTTATCGCACATCTTCAAGGCTTCATCCCCGCTTCTCGCTTCCAGGACGTGATAGCCATAACCTCTCAGGCCCCTTGACACTGTCTTTCTTAGGTCGTCATTGTCTTCTGCAATCAAGATCGTCTCTGATCCCGCCAAGCCCCCTTGAAGCGATGTTTCCTCAGGGAGCGTTTCCTCCCCCTCCTCAATAACAGCAGGGAAATAGCATTTCATGGTAGTCCCTTTGCCAGGCTCTGAATAGGCCCACACATAGCCCCTGTTCTGCTTCATGATGCCGTAGACGGTGGAAAGCCCTAGTCCCGTGCCTTTACCTTTTTCCTTGGTGGTGAAGAAAGGCTCGAAGATACGTGAGATGGTTTCCGGGTCCATGCCGATACCAGTATCTGTCACCGCCAGCATCACGTAGGGGCCTGGCTCGCCTTCCAGCCCATGGGACTTTAGATAGTCACTGCCAAGTATTGTATTTGCCACCTCGACGGTGAGCTTTCCTCCCTGGGGCATTGCATCGCTGGCATTAACCACGAGGTTCATGATAACCTGGTCTGCTTGTGCCGGGTCAGCATAGATTTTCCACAGGTCAGGCGGCAGTATGGCCTCAAGTTCAATGTCTTCCCTGATCATGCGCCTGAGCATCTTCTCTGTCCCCTGGATAACCTCTCCGAGATCCAGGATCCGGGGCTGGACGACCTCCTTCCGGCTGAAGGCCAGGAGCCGTCTGGTCAGGGCCGCCGCCTTTTCCCCTGCCTTGATTACTTCCTGGACTTCATTAAGTACAGGAGTCCCCTTGTCGATCTCCATTAATGCGAGCTGGGCATTGCCCATGATAGTGGTAAGGATGTTATTGAAGTCATGGGCCACTCCCCCCGCGAGCCTCCCAATGGCCTCCATCTTCTGGGCCTGCCTGAGTTGCTGTTCCAGGCGGTTGTGTTCCGTCATGTCCTGCACAACGGAGATTATGGCCTGCTGTCCTTCGAGATGGATCAGGTCGGCGTTGATGACCGCATCCATCACATCCCCGGCCTTGGTGCGCAATTGAGCTTTAAAATCCCGCAGGTACCCCTCTTTCCTCAGCTCGGATGCAAAGCGCTCCCGATCATCCAGGTCATACCAGATCTTGAGTTCCCTGTAAGTATGGCCAAAGATCTCTTCCCTCTTGAAGCCTGTCATGTTGAGGAATGCCTCGTTTACTTCCAGGAACCTCCCCTCATCCAGGGTGCTGATAGCTATCCATATGGGGGCACTTTGAATGGCCTTTCTGAATTTCTCCTCGCTTTCCCGCAATCTCTTCTCGGCGAACAGACGCCGTTCCTCATTCCCCAGCAGGAACCCCATGAAGAGCGTCCCCAGTGGGAAGATCACCATCACAGGTAACCAAATCGCTTCAAGGACCTCGAGGGAAAGGGGCCAGGGCATGGCCAGCATCCAGGCCAGCATGGCAATGTGTACGAGCAATCCAAGGACATAAAGGGTTGTGGGTCTTAATGCGTAGACCCTACCTTTCAG
>JAFDIC010000237.1 GCA_019308525.1 Deltaproteobacteria bacterium | reverse complement strand
GACAGGGCCCCGTAACTCGTCACCTTGATTTCTGCTATGAAGAATATTATGGCCAGAATAATGAGGAGGAGACCCGCATAGTTCACGGGCAAGGTCTGAAAGGAATAAAAGGCCAGTACCAGGGATATGGCCCCTATCACACCCGGGAATATCGCTCCAGGATGAGACAATTCAAAATAAAGTCCGGCAAGCCCTATCATCATCAGGATGTAAGCAATATTTGGATCACTGATGGTCCTCAATATCCTGTCCCGAAAGCCGGGCTTATAGTACGTCAAGGACAGTTCGGAGGTCCTCAAGACTATTCTTTGCCCCTTGATATTCACCTCTTTGCCGTCAACAAGCTTCATCAACTCGTCCAGGTCCCGGGCTACCAGGTCAACGACCTTCTTCTTGACAGCCTCGCCCGCGGTTATGGAGACACTTTCGCGGATGGCCTTCTCTACCCACTCGGCATTTCTGCCTCTCTCCCGGGCGATGCTCCTGGCATATGAGGCCATGTCATTTACCACCTTCTCTGACATGGTCTTTTGAATATCCTTTCCTCCAGCGGTCACAGGATGTGCAGCGCCTATGTTCGTTCCAGGGGCCATGGCGGCGATATGGGCGGCGATGGTTACCAGGACTCCTGCGGAGGCCGCCCCCGCTCCCCTCGGTGCAACATAGACGATGACGGGTATCTCGGAATTCATTATAGCCTTCACCATCGTCCGCATGGAAGAAGCCAAACCGCCGGGGGTATCCAGTCGAATCACGGCAAGCATGGCATCTTGCTCTTGTGCCTTTTCCAGCGCCCTTTTCAGAAAGGTGGCTGTCGCAGGCCCGATAGCCCCCTCCAATTCTATGATCATCGCCTCTTTCTTCTCACAGAGACCTTCCTCCGGCAGTAATGCGAGTAATGAGAAAAAAATCATCAGGAAGGCCCACGAGACGACACCATATCTTTTGAACAAAACCATCATTTTCCTGTGACCTCTAAGCCCATATGTCTAATGATCTTCTGAACATCCTCCCAGACCTGCCTCTTTGCCGAGGGATTCCTGAGGAGATATGCAGGGTGATAAGTGGGCATGAGGGGAATCCCGCAGAAATCGTACCACTTCCCCCGTTCCATGGTAATCTGGAATTTCCTTCCCAGCAGCGCCTGGGCTGCAACCCGCCCCAAGGTGCAGATCACCTTGGGGCGTACCAAAGCGATCTGCTTCTTCAAAAAGGGCAGGCAGGCCTCAATCTCGTCTCTCTCAGGGTCCCTGTTTTTTGGGGGACGACATTTCACCACATTGCAGATATACACGGCTTCCCTCTCGAGCCCCATTGCCTTGATGATTTTCGTCAGCAGCCTCCCCGCCTCGCCCACGAAAGGCCTTCCTTCCAGGTCTTCTTCTTTGCCGGGGGCTTCTCCCACAAAGACCAGGTCTGCCCTGGGAGAGCCTTCGCCGAAGACCAGGTTTGTCCGCCCCTGGTAGAGCCTGCATTTCCTGCACTCCCCAATGAACCTTCGCAGATCCAGAAGGGAACTGACGTGTGAGGGGACGGCTACCAGATAGTCGACGGTTGAAGTAGAGAGTCGAGGTGGGTCCAGCCCCATTTCCCTCATGGAGATGAGACGGTGCCTGACTCTCCCGAGGATATCCCTGATGGCCTCCCCCCGGTCTACGAACGTTTCTCCCATAATACCTTGATCCTGTCCAAGAGATGCTCCGCAACCTCTTCTTTGGACATAAGGGGAAGATCACAGGTCTTTCCTTCCCGCTCAATGATCTTAACCCGATTGGTATCAGACTGGAATCCCGCGTCTGTCCTTGAGACGTCATTGGCGACAATCATGTCCAGGTTCTTTCTTTCCAGCTTACTTGCAGCATTTTCAAGCACATCCCTGGTCTCCGCTGCAAATCCCACCAGTATGTATTTGTGTTCCTTTTTCCTGCGCCCCAGTTCAGCCAAGATGTCAGCGGTCCTCACCAGTTCAAGGGTCAAGGTGTAATCCTCCTTCTTGATCTTATGCTTCCTGCTTTCCCTTGGTTTGTAATCCAAGACCGCTGCCGCCTTGACAACCACGTCTGCCTCTGGGGCCTTCTTCACCACCATCTCCCTCATCTCATCGGATGTGCTGACAGGAAAGAATTCTACATTTTCAGGAGGCACAATCGCCGTAGGACCGCTGATCAACGTAACCTCTGCTCCCCTTCTCCTTGCAACCCTGGCAAGGGCGTAGCCCATTTTTCCACTAGACCTGTTGGTGATGTACCTTACCGGATCTATTGGTTCCATGGTAGGCCCGGCGGTAACGAGGATCCTAATCCCCGATAAATCCTTCACGGCAAGCAAAGACCGGGCCTCTTCGACTATCTTTTCAGGTTCAGGTAGTCTTCCGGGCCCTTCGGTCCCGCAGGCCAATTCACCCTCTGAAGGCTCCATGACCGTGAACCCCTGCTTCCTGAGTGCATTCAGGTTTGCCTGAACAAAGGGGTTCAAAAACATCTTCGTGTTCATGGATGGACACACCAGGATCTTGGCCGTTGCAGCCAGCAGGAGCGTTGAGAGAAAATCATCCCCTATGCCGTGGGCAATTTTTCCAATGAAATTCGCAGTAGCAGGGGCGATAATAATCAGGTCCGATGCCTGGGCCCAGTGAATATGATTCATGGGCTCATTTGATGGTGCCCACATGTCATGTATCACCCTGTTTCCTGAAACCGCCTCAAATGTCAGGGGGGTTACAAACCTTGTGGCATTTTGGGTCATGCATACCTTCACGGACGAGACCCCGGCCTTTGCCAGCAGCCTCACCAGCTCTACTGCCTTGTAACAGGCAATCCCTCCTGTTACACCAACGATGACGTCCTTCCCCTTCATTTCTTTAAAGCAATGATTTGATGAACTCGCAAAAAGTCAAAATTTGAGATGGCAAAGTAAAAAGCTTCAAGTTCGAGGAGCGCAAATCTCGTGTGATGAGGCGTACTTAGCGTACGCCGCAATCACAACGAGATGAAGCGCAACGCAGAAATTGGACTTTTTACGAAGCCATCATGATTTGACTTGAGTGGCCTCAATATCTGGTGTATCTTTCATGCTCCATCTCCCCGATCTTTGCCACCCAGAAGCCCTTTATGGTGGTGGCGGAAACGATGTTCTTTCCTTCCCTCTCAGCCGCTCCCCTGGTGTGGAAGAAGCCTACTCTCAGCCTCAGGAAGTCTTTCTTCTTTATCTTTACCCTGGTGATATAGACCGGGTAACCCTTCTTCATGAGTTCCACCGCCACAGGAGTAATTTCCTCTTCTCTCTTGGCCGACAGGATGTTGATGACCCAGTATTTCTTTGTGCGTGCCCTGGAGTTTTCTTTCATCTCCCGGGGGGTGAGGATCTTGAGCCGGGTGTTATTGGGAAGTTTCTTCTTTGGCAGGTCCGCGGCGACCCCCATTCTACCGAGTAGGTCCATATTCAGCCTGTAGAGGACAGGCCATTGCAAGGGGTCCCCAAGGACGTCTTTCCTGCCGGCTATACTCGAAAGGCTCTCCTCCTCCTTGACCAGATAGTAACCTGACTCGCCCTTGCCCCCTTTCTCTGTCCCTGTCCCGGTTGCTACTTTTCTTGCTGGCTGCTCCGGCCCGGGGGCTTTGGTTTCGGCCGTTTTCTGCCCGGCTGTCGCCTTTCCTCCTGGTTGCTCCGGGCCGAGAGTCTTGGTTTCGGCCGTTCTTTGCCCGCTTGTCGGCCTTTCAGGTTCCACCCCGGCCATCTGTTTCTGCTTGCCCGTTTCATCCTGGGGCTTAGCCTGGGCTACCTGCTTCGGACCCTTTTCAGGGGGTCTTACTATGGGCTTCACGATCTTTTTCTTTTCCTCAGGCGGCGAAGGGGGCTCCTCCCTGGAACACCCCGCAGCCCAGTAACAAATCGCCAGCCCAAAGGAAACTATCAAGAGAATAGGCAAGAGAATAGGTTTCATCCTCATCCCCCGTTTGGCCTGAAAAACCCGAATATCCTACACGGAACCAACAAATGCTTGCGAAAGAGCGGAGAGACACCCAGTGGCACCGAAAACGCTATCCCCCACAATTTTCGAGGACCCAGGCATCTTTGAGAAATCATACCCGGCCAGGAGATCGTCCTTAAACGCTATTAAAGCGTAAAATTATTCAATTTACAATAAAAATATAGGGTAAAGAATGGGCGCGGAAACCTCAATTGAACCTCTGTACTTCCTTGACACATTTCCGCCTCTTCTCTATACTCGCTGGACAGGATAATCTGGGCGAACCTGTTTTGCACCGGTGCCCAGTTTATTTTTTCGATCCTCTTCAACCATTCCAGGGAAAGGTTAGTTAAATGAAAGTGCTTGTCTACGGTTCGGGTGGCAGGGATCACTGTCTTGCAGACTGTTATGGAGACAGCCAGCACGTGGAAAAGGTCTACCTGGTGCCCGGTAATCCAGGGGTGCGTCACACGCCCAAGGGGAAGCGTGGGCTCATTGAGGTCGTCCCCTTGACCGACTTTAATAAAGTGGCTGACTTTTGTGTGGAGAAGGGGATTGACTTGGTTGACGTGGGCTCCGAGAATCCCCTGGAGCAGGGCTTGATAGATATCCTCAACGACAGGGGAATTCCTACGGTCGGACCCAAGAAGGCCTATGTCAAGTTGGAGAGCGATCGTGGGTTTACTGATGAGCTCTTGAACAGGATCGGCGTACCCAAGCCGGAATACATGGTATTCGACGATCCGGACAAGGCAAAGAGCTACGTGCGGCATATAGGCTACCAGGTGGTGGTCAAGGCCAACGGGCTGGCAGCAGGCAAAGGTGCCATTGTGTGCGAAGATGCCCCGGAGGCTGAAGAGGCCATCGATAAGATCATGGTCCAAAAGATTTTCGGACATTCCGGGGATAGGGTTGTCATCGAGGAAAGGAAATATGGCAATGAGATCTCCTTCTTTGCATTTCTCGATGGGGAGCACGTAATGCCCCTTCGTATGTTCGCGAAGGATTACAAACCAGCATTCGACGCTGACGACCTAGAGGCCATCAAGCAGTTTGGAGGGAATCTTAACACCGGGGGAACCGGATGCTACTGCCCCCATAAGCTTGTCTCCCCGTGGCTCGTCAACCGGATTATCAAGGAAATTGTCAATCCCACCGTAAATGAAATCTACAACCATCTTGGCTGGGCCTACAAGGGTGTGCTCTATTTCGGGCTGAACCTGGACCCCTACGACAATCTGGACGTCTTTGAAATAAATGTCAGGCATGGAGATCCTGAATGGGAGGTTCTTGCCCGCAAACTCAGCACGGACCTCTTTGAAATAGGTATGGCCATCTGGGAGGGAACTCTGGACAGGGTGAAACAGGTCTGGAACAATCAATACTATGTAGATGTGATCGCCATGGAGGGGCGTTCGAAGGCATCCAGGGGATGGAACAAGGGGTATCCTGGCCGTTACGGCAAAGGCCACAGGATCAGCGGGCTGGACAAGATTGAAAAGGGAATAGCCGTATATTTTGCAGGTGTCGACGAACACCCGGAGAAGGGCCTGGTAACCTATGGAGGCCGGGTCCTTCATGTGGTGGCCGGCGATTCGACCCTGGAGGGGGCCCGTGAGAAGGCCTACCGAAATATCCAGAAACTGGCTTTCGAGGATAACAACAACAACGGAGCGAACTGTATGCGTTATCGGAAGACCATTGGACTGGAGCCCCTGGGCTGATTGAAATAGCCTAGCTGGAGGTCGGGGAATTCCTCTCTTATCAAGGCCACCATCTTTCTCATGCCTGTCGGTGGCGAGTCCGACTTTGGCATTTCCTGCACATAGAGGTAAGGATCAATATTGAGATTCTTGAGGTGCAGGAAGTTCAAGCCCGTCCTCTTGATCAGGTCCACAAGCGCCCCTATTTCTTCTTCCTGGTCACTGGTACCGGGAAATACCAGGTAGTTGACCATGGTGTACAGGCCCAAATCCCTTGAGAGGGTTATGGAAGAGACAACATCCTCAAAACTATAATTCACTGGTCGAAAATAGGCCCTGTAGTATTCCGGGCGGGCGCTGTTGATACTTATTCTGATGGAATCCAATCCGCTTTCGGCTATCACCCTGATCCTTTCAGGCCATGAGCCGTTTGTGTTCAGGTTTATTGTTCCACGATCCGTTTTCTCCCTTATCTTGCCTATGCTTTTTGCTATGAGCCTGTACTCTGTCAAGGGTTCTCCCTCGCACCCCTGTCCAAAGCTCACGATTGCGTCAGGCGCATTCTCCAGGTGATCACAGGCCAGTGAGACGATTTCATCCAATTCGGGTACAAAGGAAATCCTCTGGTGAGAAGATGCGCAGGAATCTCCCTCCTGGTGGGAAAGGCAGCCCAAACATCTGGCATTGCAGTTCCTGCTCACCGGGATGGGGGCCTCCCATCTCCTCAAGAACAGGTTCTTTGCCGCAAAGCAGTGATTGTTTGTCGCACAA
>JAFDIC010000010.1 GCA_019308525.1 Deltaproteobacteria bacterium | reverse complement strand
GCGAGGATCTATGATAGGACCTCAACAGGCTGCTGAGCGTATGGACATGGCCTAGCCTGGTTTGCGAAATTCTCCCGGAGTAATGCCGGTCCATCTCTTGAAGGTCCTTGAGAAGGAGCGAGGTTCTGAAAATCCCAGGAAATAGGAAATCTCTGCTACCGATAATTCCCTCCTCCTTAAGTAGTTTACGGCAATATCTTTCCTGAGTTCATCCAGAAGGGTTTGGTAACAGGTATTCTCAGCCCTTAACTTCAACTGTAAGGTTCGTGCACTCATCCCCATTTGCCTTGCAACGGTTTCGACAGAAGGGGTGCTACAGGGGACTTTTTGCGTAAGGATATATCTTACTTTTTCCGTATAGATCTTTCTCTGTGCAAGATTCTGGAGGTGTTCTTGGCGTGTTGCTCAAGCAGGAATAGCAGGTTTCTGTTAGGCTGTAACACAGGTAAGCACAGGTATTCTTTGTCCAAAACAATGGCGTTCTTGGGTTGCCGAAAGAGAAGAGGGGCGCAAGAGATTCTCGGTAGTCGGATAGATCTCTCGGAGGGTCGTGTGTGAAGTGCACCTCGGTCAGGGCTATTTCCTCGCCGGTAAGGGTTTTCATGAGCCTTACCATGCATGAGAGGATGTTTACAGAATGCTGTTTGATAGTGATGGCAGTGTCCGCTACCAGCCCGACTTCAATGGTCGCAAGTTTTCCTTGTACCGATAGCTTTGTCCTGTTACTTTCGCTGATAATTCTTCCGTAGAGACAATAGTTCTTGAAGGCATCTCCCAGGGTTTCACAGTTCATCATCATGTACCCGACGATGGTCCAATTCTCTGGGGACATAAGCTGTCCTGCCCTGAGGCCCAGGTTCTCACATCCGGCGGCAAGAAAGGTCTGCTCAGCGATGCGATCAGCCTCCCTTAGGGTCATCTTGCTCTCGGGGGCACGGTATTTGGAAAAGTCCACGTCTGCCGCGGAGAAGATCCGGCGGGCCTCGTGGCTTTGCCTTTGGGCATGCTTTGCCAAGCTGGAGATAGCGGATGTGTATACGACGGGTGAAGAGTCTCTTGACACGGAGTTATCCTATTGGAAAAGGGAGAAAAGTTGAATCATAGAAGGACGATAGCCTTGCGGTTCACAGCAGGAGGTTTGCGTGGAATGTCAATTTTTTTTCGCCAAAGATCATTGGCAAAGGCTAAGAAATGGGAAAGAAAGATAGGATATCGAGGGGAAATGGCGCCAGGTTGTGGAAACCACCTGCTCCCAGGAAGGGTGTTCATGGATGGCAGGGCGGAAGTGCGGGGTATAAACTGGAAGAAGCCCATGCCCTTCATCCTCGGGTCCTGGGGCAGGTCCCTCGGCTACGAGAAGTTGAGATTTCACTGAAAGAGCCATTTCTGAAACCGACCTGGAGCATTCCTATGGTGTAACAGGGTAGAGGAGTTCGAGCTGCTATTTGGGTCATCGAGGATTTTCCTATGGTCATGTCCACCGTGGTAATCGAGCGTTGCGAAAACATGCCGCTTTTCGGAGGGGGGCATTTAGGGGAGAGTATCAAGATCCTCACAGAAGCACTATCAAGGGTCTTTGATTTGTTGGGTGGCCTCAACAAATATGTGAAAAACGGCGATCGCGTTTTGATCAAACCTAATGTTGTGGTGCCTGAACCCCCCTGGACGGGTGTTAATA
Organism: Deltaproteobacteria bacterium; assembly: GCA_019308525.1. The sequence continues at coordinate 24,883 of JAFDIC010000010.1, read as the reverse complement.
CGGATCCCAGGGTGCTGGAGGCCCTGATCGAGCTGATCAAGGGAAACAACCCAAAGAGAATCATGGTGGGCGAACACGTTCGCTGGCATGGACCAAGGGTCTTTGAAGTTTCAGGTGTGGGGGAGGCGGTTCGCAGGGCAGGCGGGGAGATCATCATATTTGATGATATGGACCATGTCCCTGTGAATAACCCCCTTGGAACGCTGGAGTCCGTGCTTAATGTCCCTGAGGTCTATCTTGAGTGTGACGTATTTATGAACGTTCCGAGGATGAAGACCCATTTAGATACGCTGATTTCCTTGTGCTTAAAGAACATGATGGGGATGGTCCCATCAGATCCTGATTGCCTTGCCATGCATCAGCACCTCTGTGATTCGATCGTAGACCTGAATCGCTTTTTCCAGCCTAAGTTGAACATTGTCGACGGTATCATCGCCCATGAGGGCCAGGGACCCATGTTCGGCACTCCTGTCCCTGACATGAACGTCTTGGTCGCCGGAGATGATTGCGTCGCAGTGGATGCCGTAGCCTCCGCCGTTATGGGTATTGACCCACGTGAAGCCCCCACAACACGGTTAGCGGTTTGCCAAGGGTTGGGGACAGCTGATCTGAGCAGGATAAAGATCAAGGGCCGGCGGATTAATGAGGTGAGGCGTCATTTCTTGAGGCCCATGCAGAATGCCGTGGGTTATATGCGATACGATGGCGTGAGTTATCCTGTTGATTTCTATGTCGGAACAGCCTGCCAGGGTTGTCATGGTGCCATAAGGGAACAGGTGGACCAGTTGGCCCTCCTGGCAGAAGTTGAAGGGGTTCCTGAAGAAAACCGAAGGAGGCTCGTTGTCATTACCGGCCGGGACGCCAGAGTGCCCTACGAATTACGTCAAGACGATTTTGTGTGGGTCGTAGGCGATTGCGCAGTTCAGCATCAGGACAGGGGGATATTCGCCCCAGGATGTCCTCCTGCGCCCACTCGAGAGCTGGGTCCCGGCTGTATTGGTGTTCCCCTGTCCTGGCCGGTGCTTGGAAGAAATGATAGACTGAAGCCGAAGTGCATTGAGGGGGGCGAGGCGCAAGAATAACAAAAAGCAACAGAAGGAGGGAGACCAATGGCTAAAAGAAATAGGGGAAAAAGTAAGATAAGCCGGAGGCGCTTTATCAAGACCGTCGGGGCAGCAACTATCACAGCTATGGGAAGTTGCTTATTGCCGCAACGAGTTTTTGCTGGCCGAGATTACATTCTCATTGGTTTCCCAACGCCTGTGACCGGGCCCCTTGCCTCCTTTGGAGAAACCTCGGTATGGGCCAGCAAACGAGCTTGTCAGGAAACTAACGAGAGAGGAGGGATATTCATCAGGGAACTCGGCAAGAAATTACCGGTCAGAGTCAAACTCCTCGACACGGAAAGTGATCCCAACAAAGCGGCTGAACTGGCCTCCAGATTGATCATGAAAGACAAGGTGGACCTCATGGTGGTTCTCCATACCCCCGTCACCGTCAATCCAGTGTCTGCCATTTGTGAGAGATTCAAGGTCCCGTGTATCGCGTCGGATGATCCCATTGAGACGTGGCTGAGCGGGGGACCCTATCACTGGACCTTCAACTTCTTCTGGACAGTCCCACAATCCGTTAAAGTGCACATCGGGATAGAGGATATGGTAGCTGATAAGACCAATAGAATCATCGGCTTCCTTTGGCCGAATGATCCAGACGGCGTGGTTGCATCTCAAGTGTGGCCCAAATTCTACAGAGAAAGAGGCTATAAGGTTGTTGATCTGGGCAGGTACCCCAGCGGTATGAAGGATTTCAGTACAGTAATCAATACGCTCAAGAAGGTGAAGGCGGAGATCATTGATGGGGTTCCTACGCCCCCAGATTGGGCCACCTTTTGGAGACAGTGCCACCAGCAAGGCTATGTGCCCAAGATAGCGACCATTGCAAAGGCGATCCTCTTCCCGAGTGCTGTTTCCGCCATTGGAGGTGACCTTCCCAACGGCCTCACGACGGATGTCTGGTGGACTCCCATGCATCCCTTCAAGTCATCCCTGACAGGCTATTCCTGCAGGGAACTGGCTGAAACCTGGACCAGGGATACGAAACAACAATGGACCCAGCCCTTGGGTTACGACTATGCTGTCTTTGAGGTTGCCGCTGACGTCTTAAAGAGGGCCGGTTCTTTGGACAAAGGTAGGATCAGGGAAGCCCTGGCGCAGACAGATCTTGAGACCATGGTCGGGCATGTAAAATTCAATGAAAAGAACTTTTCTCCAACGCCCCTGGTAGGTGGGCAATGGGTGAAAGGCAAGAAATGGCCATGGGAACTTCAGATTGTCTACAACAAGGACTTTCCCGAGATACCTATCACCGGTAAGATACTGTTCCCTTTACCCCGATAAAGAGGCAAAAGGATGGAGATGAACTGATGGGGGAGAGCGTTTTTGAAACAGACGTTCTGGTTATCGGCGGGGGTATGGCAGGGCTCTTTGCTGCGATCAAGGCAAGAGAAAAGGGCCCATCTGTGACTATCCTAGACAAGGGATATGCCGGGAAATCAGGTTCAACCCCTTATGCTTTCTGGTACGTTTTGAATGACCCTGACCGCGGACATGACCTTGGGCAATGGATAGAATATGTCAGCACTCTGGGCGAGTATCTGAACAACAGGAAATGGACCGAGATTGTCTTCAGAGAGTCCTACGACCGGTATCAAGACCTGCTATCATACGGCATTGAATTCCTGCTTGGAAAAGATGGACGCCCCAAGACCTACACGTTTCCTGGCATACCAACGGAATCAGTACAGCTGAAAAAGAGGGTCTTCGGCCAGGTCATGAGGAAAAAGGCCAAGAGTCTTGGGGTGAAGATCATAGACAGGATTGTGGTGACCGATCTTTTCAAACAGGAGGAAAGGATCGCCGGGGCCATGGGATTTAGCTTGGACACAAACGACCTCTACGTAATTGAGGCAAAGACAGTGGTCATGTGTTCAGGAGGCTCGGCTTTCAAACCCGATGGTTGGCCGGTGTCGGAGCTGACGGGTGACGGTGATGCGATGGCTTACAGGATTGGTGCCGAGATTGGAGGTAAGGAGTTCAACGAGCCTAAAAGCACGAATGCTCAATTGCCGGGCCCGACAATGGGCATGTTTCTATGGAAGAAGGAAGAGAGCAATATAGCTCCCACTGAGGAGTTTGGCCCTCCTCAGGTACACGCCCTCAAGTGTATCAACGCACTTGGCGAGGAGATCCTGGGGGTCCCTGGGGCGAATTTCATAAACATGGAGTTCGAGGTGCATGCTGGACGGGCCCCTGTGTACTCGCGAACGCCTGAAGAACCGGAGCTCTCTGTCAGGGTCGGGAATGCAACTGGCGGAATGTCCATCCACACCGCTGAAGGGCTTTGGCCCATTGGCTACCATGGAAGAACCAGCGTCCCTGGTCTATATGCTGCAGGCGATTCGTGCAGCACCATGCAAGTAGGCGCTACATATCCAGGGGTGGGGTATGCCTTGGCGGGTGCCTCGGTTACTGGGGCAAGGGCCGGACCAGCAGCAGCTGACTACGCATTGAGGGCAGGCAATATCGGCTTGGATATGGGCACCGTCCTGAAGATCAAAGAAAAGAGGTTTGCTCCACTCGATCGGAAAGGCGGCTTTGGTCCTAGATGGGTGACGCAAATACTCAGGAACACGATGATCCCTTACTTTGTTCTTTACATCAAGCATGAAAAACGACTGAAAGCCGCCCTTACCTTTGTGGAGTTCATGAGGGACCATCTCGTGCCGAAGCTGACCGCTAAAGATGCCCACGATTTGCGTCTCGCGGTTGAAACTGAAAACATGGTGCTTAATGCGGAGATGAAGTTAAGGGCATCGCTTTTCAGAGAGGAGAGCAGGGGGACTCATTACCGGGAGGATTTTCCCAGAAGGGTCGACCCGGAATGGCTGGCCTGGATCACGATTAGGGAAGAAGATGGAAAGATGGCCCTTTCAAAAAGACCTGTTCCAAGGGAATGGTGGCCTGACCTATCGAAACCCTATGATGAGTTATACGTTAACTGCATACCAGTTTCCTTTTGATGAATGACTGTGTCTTGGCTGAGGGAGACTTACCGAATGGCCATAGAAAAGATTGACGAAGGGCTTTGTACGGGCTGCGGGAAATGCGTATTAAGCTGTCCAATGGATGTCCTGAGGCTAGATAAGGAAACCAACAAAGCGGTCATAAGATATCGCGAAGACTGTATGCTCTGCGGATGGTGCACCATCGAATGCCCTGAAGACGCCATGACCCTGACACCGACAAAGACTGCCCCTCTTATCCTTAGCTGGGGATAGGCGGCCATCAGGCTATCCGTGTTTCAGGAAGTTAAGCTCAATGACTTTGATTCATAAGATGTAAATTTGAAAGAAGGAGGTCAAGATGAAAAAGGGGAAGCTTTCCAGGGAAATTTGGGTGATCCTGGTGGGATTGGTCATTGTGTCTTTTGCTGCTCCCAAAGGGGTCAGGGCAAAGACCCTGAAGATTGGAGCCCTGCTTAATTTTGAATTTCCCCTGGGAGTGCAATGCAAAAGAGAGCTCGATGCCCTGGTACCCGTTTTCAACAAGAAGGGGGGCCTGGAGATTCAAGGGGAAAGGTACACGATCGACCTGATAGTCTATGACAGCAAGTTTCAAGCCGAGACAGCACGCGCCGCTGTAGAGAGGCTGATTTATCGCGATAGAGTCAAGTTCATCCTCGGGGATGAGACGACAGATGCTTGGCTTCCTGTTACGGAGGCCAACAAGGTGCTTGTGGTGTGCACGTCCCCTTCGCCTGTTGTCCGAAGCCCAGGGTACAAGTATGTGTTTCAGGCATCCTCCTTGAACACTATGTCGCCGGTAGCATGGGCGTGGTTCTCCGAGAAGTATCCCCATATGAGGACCGTTGGGTCGGTTTTCACCGATGATTTGAAGGGGCATGCAGAGGCCGAAAACCTTCGCCGACTGTGCAAGGTTTTTGGACAAAAGATCCTAGACATAATCTTTTACCCTCCGGATACCACGGACTTCAGCGCCATCGCAACCAGGCTCAAGACTCTCAACCCTGACGTATTTACCACCTGCGCCGGAGGGCCGGTGCAGGATGCCCTTTCCATGAAAGCAATGAGGGAGGCCGGCTGGAATGGTCAAATATTTCTCTATGTGACGCTGAGCCCGGGGAATATCAAGAAGGTCATTTCTCTGGATTACGTCGAGGGGATGCTTGGTTCGGTTGCCGGTACAGAAATGCCCTCCCCTCCACCGGTTTCACAGGAGTTTCGCGACATATATATTGCCAAGTACGGGAAATGGGATAACCCGGAGGTCTTGCACGTGAATACCTGGTATTTGCTCATGGAAGCCCTGAGACAATCCCAAAGCTTGGACCCTGAGAAAGTGGCAAGCCATATTGCCAAGGGGATGAGGTTTGTCACTCCCCAGGCGGAAGCCATGACAATAAGCCGCCCTGACCTCAACAACCCCAGGGCCGTAGATGTGCTCTACGAGGTCAACATTGGCAGGATAAAAGGAGGGGAGTTTAAAATAGTAGAGAATATCCCCATCGAACAGGGAAGGAAGTACCTCAAGGTATTCTTTGCAGGCAAGAAATAACGAGAGGCTCCGAAAGGAGGCACTTCAAGAAGGAGTTGTCGGGCAGGGTTTGGGCTTATCAGGAGCCAAAGAGTCTACCCCCGCCCGATCTCAGATTTCAGGCTTCTTCAAATCTAATGTGGTTCGAGAATGACGCGGAGGCCTTTTTTTCACGTTGGTTTCCAGGGTCTAAAGGGAGGAAAAGACATGTCCTCCGTTTTGGTACAACTCGTTGTGGATGGGCTTGCCATGGGGCTGGTTTACGTGCTCCTGGCTTCTGGTTTTAATCTGATTCTGGGCATCTCCAGGATTCTCTTCATTGCATATGGCGAGTTCTACATGCTGGGTGCTTGGATCGCGTGGGGTCTCATGGTGCCAATGAAGCTCCCGTTTCTCTTGGCGATAGCCGTTTCCACCACAGCTGTTGGTGTGCTTGGGTCCATTGTCTACCAGATCATCTTTTCTCATATCCAATTCAAGGAACAGCAGTTCTTGACTAATATCGTGGCTGCCATAGGGCTCATGATGCTCATGTCCCAGGCCGCTTTCTATGTGTTTGGCACAGAGTCCAGGGGCATTCCATCGGTAATTCGAGGTATGCTGGAGTTGGGAGTGGTCAGGATCTCCTATGAAAAAATTGTCTTGATAGTCCTTACGTTGACTGTCCTGATGGGTCTCCACCTGCTTCTTCAGAAGACCAAGATAGGTCGCGCCATGCGTGCGGTTTCATTCAACCCGGATGTGGCTTCGCTGCAGGGTATCAATGCCAACTTGACGTACCTGGGGACCATGGCCGTGGGATGCGCACTGGCTGGTTTTGCCGGGGGAGTGATGGCACCTGTTTTTGCGGTCTCCCCAAAGATGGGGGGTATCACCCTTCTTATTATACTGGTAGTCATGCTTGGCGGCGTGGGGAGCATGCCGGGTGCTATCTTTTCGGGACTGATACTCGGCCTAACCTTGAGTTTTGGACAGTACTTTATTGGCAGCGGCATAGCCCAGATAATGTTTTTTGCCGTCATCGCCGTCATTCTGTTTTTTAGGCCCGGGGGCCTATTCGGTGAACCACAAGATATTCCCCTCTCATAGTTGGCTTGGGTGTGAACGACCAGGAAGAGCAATTGTGCCGGCTGTGTTCAAGCGGAGAGTGGCGTGGGACCCATTGATATGCACAGAGGGAAAATCCTAGAGGTCATCATCCTAATAATTGCCTCGGCACTCCTTCCCCTTGTCGTACGAAATCCCTACTATGTTCATCTCCTGATTATGGTAGGCATCAATGCCGTACTGTCTATGACTTTTGTTCTCATGTTGAGGACGGGTCTCATTAGTTTAGCCATTGCCGCCTTCTGGGGCATTGGGGCTTATTCTTCCGCCCTGTTGACTCTACGTTTTGGGCTGCCTGTCTGGCTCGCGATGCCGTCGGCCGTCCTCATAACAGGTGTTGTGGGTGCCCTTATCGGGGCTCTTTTGGTTAAGCAGGGAGGGTTTGGATTTATCATCCAGACCCTTGCACTCGGCTTTATCGTCCTTCTGGTGTTCGGCACATTCAAGGTCTTTGGAGGATATGTCGGCCTTGTAGGGATCCCTTACCCGGAGCCAATACCCATCCCTTTTGGGGGATCTCTTACGTTCAGTCCTACCTCCAAGATCTCTTATTTCTACCTGATGCTATGTCTGGTCCTGTTGATTGTCCTTGTCCTCGCTGCCTTTTACTCTGGCTGGGCAGGCAGGGCGTGGCGGGCCATCGGCTTGAGCCCTCGGCTGGCAGAGTCCCTGGGGATCAATCTCTTTCGCTACAGGCTGCTGGCTTTTCTCATTGCCTCATCCATGGCAGGACTCATGGGGAGCTTTTACGCGCATTATTACGGGGCCCTCGTGCCGGGTACTTTTGGGCCTTTCAAGACCATATATGTCCATGTCTATGCCATCCTGGGCGGAATTGAATTTCCTATTCTGGGCCCGATGGTAGGGGCGCTCATCATGACCTTTGTCCCAGAGCTATTGCGGATTACAGAGGGGGCAGAGCCTATATTCACGGGAATCCTCGTCATCTTGTTGATCCTCTTTCTGCCAAGCGGTCTCCTGGGGCTGACAAACGTGGCGCGACATAAGAGATAGCACTGCTGGAAAGGTCTTCTGCATGATTGGGGGGCTGTAATGCGGCGTGATATGGCAACATAGGAGGAAAAGAGGGGATTGTTGATCTTAGAGGTACGAAAACTGAGCAAGTGGTTTGGGGGTCTGGCCGCTGTCAATGAGCTGGATCTTTGGGTCAACCGCTCCGAGATACTGGGGTTGATCGGTCCCAACGGGGCGGGGAAAACAACATTTTTCAACGTGGTGAGCGGCTTCTATCCCCCGACGAGTGGACAGGTCCTGTTCGAAGGCCAGGACATCTCCGGGATGAAAGCACATGACGTGGCGCGCCTGGGCATAAGCCGCACCTTTCAGACTTCGACGTTATTTATGCGCCTTTCCGTTCTCGACAACGTTTTCACTGGATACCATATGCGTTACCGCACCAGCCTATTGAAAAGGATATTGCGTACGCCTTCTGCCATAAAAGAGGAGAGGGAGCTGAGGGAGAAAGCGGAGGAGATCCTTGAGTTCGTGGGGATGGCGTCCTTGACGGACGATTTGGCAGGGAACTTGCCACACGGTTATCAAAGGACCTTGAGCGTTGCTATGGCCTTGGCAACGGAACCAAGGCTTCTCCTCTTGGATGAGCCTGCTACAGGTATGAATCCAAGGGAAACAGAAGCAATGATCCAACTTATCAGCAAAATACGAGAAAAAGGCATAACCATAGTTCTGGTTGAACATGACATGAGAGCTGTGATGAACCTGTGCGACAGGATCGTCGTGTTCAATTTCGGGCAAAAGATCGCGGAAGGATCCCCCGAAGAGATAAAAGAAGATAGGAACGTGGTCGAGGCCTACTTGGGAAAAGAGGAAACCACCACAAATGCTGCTTGAAGTCAAAGACCTGAGGGTCCTGTATGGAAAAGCTGAAGCGTTGAAGGGGATCTCTTTAGAGATCGAGGATGGGTCTATTGTGACTTTGATCGGCTCCAACGGCTCTGGGAAAACCACCACCCTCAGAGCGATATCTGGGTTAAAGAAAGCTGCCTCGGGTGAGATCCACTTCAAGGGAGAGCGCATCAAGGACAAGAAACCCCATGAGATTGTGAAGCTGGGCATCAGCCACATCCCCGAGGGGAGGATGGTCTTTGCCCCTATGAGCGTTTTGGACAACCTTCTCCTAGGAGCCCACCTGCGAAGGAACAAGCAGGAGATAACAAGAGACCTGGATAATACCTATGCCCATTTCCCTGTGCTCAAGACAAAGGCGAGTCAGCCGGCAGGGAGCCTCAGTGGGGGTGAACAACAAATGCTGGCAACAGCCCGGGCCCTCATGGCCAGACCGAGACTTCTCCTGATGGATGAGCCCAGCATGGGACTGGCGCCACTACTGGTAGCCCAGGTGGGAAAGATTATTGAGGACATCAACAGGCAGGGCGTGAGTATCTTGTTGGTTGAGCAAAACGCTCGAATGGCGCTCAATCTCGCTGCCAAGGCCTACGTCTTGCTAGTGGGGAGAATAGTCCTGGAAGGGGAAGTAAAGGCCCTGGCTAGTAATGAAGAGATAAAGAAGGCCTATCTGGGGTTTGGGGATTAGTGTACTGACGGCACAAGAGCGTTCTTCCCCCTTTTGGGCTTCCATTGAGAGAGAAGGAGTGATGGAGACCGGAAAAAGACCTTGGAGATGGGAAGAAGATGGCATGGAAGTTGTCCGGAGCATAGCAAGGACGGCGCCCGGATGTCATTCAGGTTGTGGTGTCTTGCTCTATGTGAAAGACAAAAGGCTTGTAAAGGTAGAGGGTGATCCCGATTTTCCCTTTAATCAGGGTCGGTTATGTCCTAGGTGCCAGGTTTTGCCCCATGTGGTCTATAACCCTGACCGAATTACATATCCCATGAAAAGAATCCGCGCCAAGGGAGAGCTGACCTGGAGACGTATCTCGTGGAAAGAGGCATTTGAGGTCATTTCAAAGAAGCTTCTCGAAACAAAAGAGAGACTTGGACCAGAGTCTGTGATCTTTTGCACCGGCACGGCCCGGGATCTGCCCTACTGGATTCACCGACTCGCGCACTCCTACGGGAGCCCCAACACAACCTGCTGGGGACCCCTTTACGGGGCCGCCTGCTACAGACCGAAAATCGCCCTCCAAAGAATGATGATGGGAGAGAGGGCAGTGGCAGACTGCTCTCAATTCTTTCCTGACCGCCACAAGAGCACCCAATGGAGGAGACCCAAGTGCATTCTCGTGTGGGGGAATAACCCTGTTGTTTCAAGTGCAGACGGGCTCAGTGGTCCCTGGATAGTCGAGTGCATGAAACTTGGATCCAAACTGATCGTGGTCGACCCAAGGAAGACGTGGCTGGCCTCCAGGGCTGATCTGTGGCTGCAAATCAGGCCTGGAACAGATGGCGCACTTGCCCTGGGACTGTTGAATGTCATTATGAACGAACACCTTTATGATAATGATTTTGTGCAAAAATGGACTCACGGATTCCAAGAGATACACGAGAGAGTTCAAGAATACCCCCCGGAGAGGGTCGAAGAGATCACGTGGATCTCCAGGGATCAAATCGTAAGGGCGGCCAGGCTCTATGCCCAAAGCAAGCCCGCATCTATTCAGTGGGGCGTGGCGATCGATCAGAGCAAGGAGTGCGTTCCAACGATCCAGGCCGTCGTGGCCCTATGGTCTATCACCGGCAATTTGGACGTACCCGGGGGGAACGTTTTCTATACAGGGATCCCCGGTACGCCCTCCCTTGGGAAGATGAACAACCAACTGCAGGAAAAGGTGATTCCTTCTCCGTTTCCCTTGAGGCCGAGGGACGGGCAGCACGTAGTGGACCAAATGCTCCATGGAAGCCCCTACCCTATCGCTGCTACGTGGATCCAAGGAACCAATACCTTCGTGACAGAGGCAGATCCCAAGAGGGTCTATAGCGCGTTCAGAGGGGTTGGTTTCAATGTTGTTGTGGATTTGTTCATGACGCCCACAGCCGAGGCCTTTGCCGATATCTTTCTACCGGCTGCCACGTACGCAGAACGGGACGGACTCACCATCGAGCCACCCCCCTTGCCCTATCTAGGGACGATCAACAAGGCCATTGAGCCTGTGGGTGAATCAAGATCAGACATGGAAATAATCCTTGAGATGGGAAAACGGCTTAATCCGCAGGCCTGGCCATGGGGAGACGTCCATGGTTGGTATGACTCCATTCTGAAACCACTGAGTATGTCTTTTGACGTGCTCAGGGAAAGGGGTTGGATTCAGGCCCCTTTCCATTACAGGAAGCACGAGAAGGGCTTGTTGCGCCCTGATGGGAGGCCCGGGTTCAATACGCCCACTGGCAAAGTGGAACTCTACTGCACTGCCCTCGAAAAAGCAGGGCTGGACCCCCTCCCCTATTATGAGGAGGCACCTGAAGGTCCAGTTAGCACGCCGGAGATTGCAAGGGAATATCCGTTGATCCTCACTACGGGAGCCAAGGTCCATGCCTTCTTTCATTCAGAGCACAGGCAGGTCCCATTGCTTCGGGAATTGAACCCCGATCCTGTCGTGGAAATACATCCTGATACTGCCAGGGAAATTGGCATAAGAGACGGCGACTGGGTATATATCGAAAATAGATATGGCAGGTGCAAACAAAGGGCAAAGCTGACACCGGAAATCCACAAGCAAGTGGTCAATGCCCAGCATGGCTGGTGGTATCCGGAAAGGACCTCCGAGCAGCTCTACGGCGCATGGGAATCAAACGTCGGTTTGCTTATCCCGTCAGGGTGGACAGGTCGATCCGGCTACGGCTACCCCTTCAAGAATTTGCTGTGCAGAATCTACAAGGCGGGGGAAAACCAAGATGCCTAGGTTTGGATTGCTTGTCAACTATGAATTTTGTGTCGGATGCAGGTCCTGCGAAATAGCCTGCAAGATGGAGCACCGAAGGGCCCGGGATGAGTGGGGCATCCGCGTCCAAAGACTCCAGCAAGGGCCATCCGAAAGAAGGATATACTACCTTCCATTCCCCACGGATCGATGTAACCTCTGCGGTAAGCGAAGGGCAAGGGGGCTCAAACCCAGTTGTGAGAAACACTGCTGGACCGGGGTGATCAAGTTTGGGACTCTTGAGGACCTCGCAAGGTCCATGAAAGGAAAACCCAGGTCTGTCCTCTGGGTCCCTCACTGATCCGGCGCGGTGGTAAATTATCAACATGTAAAGAAGCTCAGAAGTAACTCTACCAACAAACATATTTATAGAAGGAGGTGGCTCTATGAAATACGAAGCGCGATTCGTAGTGGACACGCACACCCACATTACTACGCTCTACCAGCCGAAAGGGCAGAAAGGTCTCTTACCGCCAGATAAAATCAAAGACTGGCGCGGCCTGGGGCAATTGGTACAGACCTTTGATAATTCCCCCCTATGTCTGTACGACATGGACAGGTACGGCATCGACATGTGTCTGCTCAAACCGAGCATGCCTGGAACGACCAATGAGATGCAGGCGGCCCTGGTAGACAGATACCCGGATAAATTCAGGGCCTTCTGTGCCGATCAAACGCTGAAGCTCAAGGTGGCACAGGAAGAGGCGAAATGGATCCTGGATGATGCCGCCGATGAAGTGGAAAGGGCCCTCCAGACGGGCAAGTTCATCGGAATCGGTGAATTTGTGCCCAAGGACCCTGATCCCGAAAAGAACTATACCTTTAAAGAACGCCTCAACGAGTACCGGACCTTTGCGGAGCTGGCTCGTAAGTACGATGTCACCCTCGATTTTCATGATTTTGTGCCCGTGTACGAATGGGATCCGTACCATCTTCTGAGACGGGTTGCACGGGAATATCCTGATGTAAACATCATATTCTGCCATTCCGGCTACTCCATCGGGGCCTACGTCTACGGGGAAGAAATCATCAAAAAGGCGTGTGGATTGGCCGGCATGTGTCCCAATGTCTATCTTGAAACAGGCAACTGGCCTGCCGAGTACTACCCCATCGCTTTGAACGATCCGAACGTCGGACCGACGAGGCTGATCTGGGGCGGTGATTACGGTCATGTCCCGCAGTATATCATGCCCAATCCCGGCGGAAACCCGTCCAGCTATGCATCCGTGATCAGGAAGTTCCCATCCGTGCCCTATTACCAGATCGACTGGTGGGGATGGGCCATGCACCAGATTCGCAAGCTCAAGGAATGGGTGACCCAGGATGAAATCAACCTCATCCTTGGCGGAAATGCGGCCAAGATCTTTAAACTCCCGGTTCCCTATGAGCGGATGTTCATGGCAGGAAGACCAGATATCTTTGGGATTCACTGGGATGAGTCGATTCCCTACATCCCCGATGAACAGGTGATTAACAAGGATGAGTACGAAGATAGTTAGAAGAAGTTCCTAAACCCCCACAATAGCGGTTGGCAAAAAAGGGACAAAGGCGGCGAACCGGGGCCAGTCAGTAAACCTTACGAAATTCACATGGTGTGAAGTCGGTCCACCTCTTGAATGTTCTTGAGAAGGAGCTTGGTTCTGAGAAGCCGAGCAGGTAGGAGATATCCGCCACGGATAGCTCTTTGTTCCTCAAGTAGTTGATAGCCATGTCTTTTCTGAGCTCATCCAGGAGGGCCTGGTAGCAGGTGCCTTCTGCTTTCAGTTTCAACTGGAGTGTCCGCGGGCTCATCCCCAGCTCTCTCGCGATGATTTCGATTGGAGGTGCCCGGAAGGGTATCTTTCTCATGAGGAGATACCTGACCTTTTCCCTGTAGCCCTTTTTCCGGGTGAGGCTCAGCAGGGTGTTTCTTGCATGCTGCTCGAGTAAGGATAACAGGTACCTGTTGGGTTGAAGGATGGGGAGGTCCAGGTATTCCTTGTCCAGGAGAATGGCGTTCTCGGCCTGCCGGAAGAGGAGGGGGGCACGAAAGATCTGCCTATAGTCTGAGATATCCCTTGGCGGGTCATGGGTAAAGTGCACTTCGCTCAGCATTATTTCCTCGCCGGTAAGGATCTTCATGAGCGTGACCATGCATGAGAAGATGTTTTCCGAATGCTGCTTGATAGTGATATCCGTATCCGCCACGAGCTCCACTTCTATGGTCGCAAGCTTCCCCTGGACCGACAGCTTCGTTCTGTTCCCTTCGCTTATGATTCTCTCGTAGATACAGTAGTTTTTGAAGGCGTCCCCCAGGGTGGTGCAGTTCATCATGATGTAGCCCACGATGTTCCAGTTGCCCGGGGACATGAGTTGGCCTGAACGCAGGCCAAGGTTTTCACATCCGGTGGCAAAGAAGGCCTGCTCAGCGATGCGATCAGACTCCCTCAGGGTCATCCTGCTCTCAGGAGCATGGTATTTGGAAAAGTCCACGTCTGCCGCTGCGAAGATCCTGCGGGCCTCCTGGCCCTGCCTTTGGGCATACTTGACCATGGTAGAGATGGCAGATGTGTATACGGTAGGTGAAGAGTCTGTTGTCATGGGGCTATCCCATTGGAACAGGAAGAAAGGTTGAATGACAGAAGGACGATAGCCTTAAATTCCACACTAAGGGACATTGCGTGGAATGTCAATTTTTTTTCGCCAACGATCATTGGCAAAGGAGGACTGAAAATGGGAAAAATTGTGATTAGCGAGAGAGTGGATAGTGGAGACAAGCGGGCTGGATGATCTTAAGTATGTGATCTGAAAAGATAAATTGCTATCTTCAAAGACAAGGAATAGGGCAAGAAAGGAGGCAGCACTATGCACTACGAAGCACGTTTCGTGGTGGACACTCACGTCCACATAACAACCTTGTATAGACCAAAGGGGGAGCCCAAGGGGACCTGGACAGGTCTTCCTTCGGCCCCTGATGAGGGGGAAGTGGAATACTTTGATAATTCCCCCTTGTGTCTTTATGACATGAAGCGCTACGGCATTGACATGTGCCTCCTCAAACCGAGCGTGGTGGGGACGACGAACGAGGCACAGGCAGAGCTGGTGGAGCGGTATCCTGACAAGTTTCGCGCCTTTTGCTCTGACCAGACGCTGAAGATCAAGTGTGCAAGGGGGGAGGCCAAATGGAGCGTTGAAGCCGCGGCCGAGGAGGTGGAAGCGGCCCTTAAGACGGGGAAATTCATAGGGATCGGGGAATTTGTCCCAAGGAACTGGGACCGCAAGAAGGTCTATGGATTCGAAGAGAGGCTCAACGAGTACCGTATCTTCATGGACTTGGCCAGGAAATATGACGTGACCATAGACTTTCACGAGTTTGCCTGGGGGTACGAGTGGGACCCATGGAAGCTCCTGGCCCGGCTATCCAATGAGTATCCTGACGTCAACATCATTGTGTGCCACAGCGGCCATTCTATAGGCTCCTACGTTGAGGGAGACAGGGCCATCAGAAAGGCGTGCGCTGTTGCCGGTGGGGCGGACAGGGCCTCGGGGGACAACATCTACCTTGAGACGGGGACATGGCCTGCGGAGTATTTCAAAATAGCGCTTGAGGATCCCAATGTGGGGGTCAGCCAGCTCCTGTGGGGAGGGGACTATGGACACGTGCCCCAGTATATCATTGCCAGGCCGGGGAAGTCGCCGTCGAGTTTCTCCTCCATGATGAAGCGCTTTCCTCCTGTACCAGGGTACCAGATAGACTGGTGGGGCTGGGCCATTCACCAGATACACAAGATCAGGGACTGGGTGACCCAGGACGAAATAAACCTTATCATGGGAGGAAATGCTGCGAGGTTGTGGAAACTACCGGTGCCTCACGAGCGGATGTTCCTGGAGGGCAGGCCCGACGTGTGGGGTATACACTGGGAGAAGTCCATGCCCTTTATCCCTAGGTCCCAGGTCAAGTACCCCGACAAGTAAGGATAGGGTTTGGAGTTGTGGTAGAAGGAGAGTTCATAAGAGCAGAGACAGACGTCCTCGTCATAGGAGGAGGTATCGCAGGGATATTTGCGGCGGTGAGCGCGTCCAGAAAAGGTGCCAGGGCATTGATCGTGGACAAGGGTCGGGTCGGTCTTTCGGGCATGTCTATCTGGGCGGACACCTTCTGTGTCTTTGACGAAAGGGAGGGGCACAGCGCAGAGCAGTGGCACCGGGCCGTTGCAACGAACGGAGACTACGTGAACAACCGGGATTACCTGGACATGCTGATTGAAGATTCTGCGGCCAGATGGAGGGATCTCAATGATTGGGACGCGATCGGCACGGATAAATTCGGGTACGCTCTTCGCAGACAGGTGAAGGCGCACAAGATCCAGAAAATAGACAGGACCATGCTGACGGATCTCCTTGTTGAGGACGGCCGGGCGGTTGGTGCAATGGGATTTTCCCTTGATAAGCCCATGTGTGTGGCTGTGACGGCGCGGGCTGTCGTGATGTGTGCCGGTGCTGGGGGCTACAGGCCCCATGGCTTCCCCATTTCCAACATGACCTTTGATGGAGACGCAATGGCCTATCGGGCGGGTCTTGCCATAAGGGGGAAGGAGTTCTCGGACCCCCATCTCACCAACGCGGCCCATCCCGGATATTCCTGGGGCATCGGGGACATCAAGTGGGGACCAGGAATCGTCAAGACGGGACCTCCCTCCATCCCACGCACTGAGGAGAAAAGGGGGCTCAGTCTGGAACCCTACTTTCAGGCACATGAGGGCAAGGCCCCTGTCGTGATGAATCCTCCCATGGGAGGACCCCAGGGGCCCTATCCCGGCTTCAAGTACAGGGGGGAGCATCCGGGACCCCAGGAAATGGTGGGTGGCGCTGCGACAGGGATGGCCGTCCATAAGGCCGAGGGGATCGTTCCGGCTGATTCCAGGTGCAGGACCCACATGCCTGGGCTTTTTGCCGCAGGGGATGCCCTCTCGTCCATGCTCTGCGGGGCAAGGTATGCCGGGATAGGCTTTTCCTTTGCCGGCTCCGCTGTACAGGGCTTTAGGGCGGGTGAGGTGGCCGCAGATTTTGCCTTGGGAGGCATGCAGGCCAGGATAGTGGAGAGCAGGATCAAAGAGAAAGCAAGGGATATCTTTTGGCCCCTAGGCAGGACCAAGGGGTTCACTCCGAGGTGGGTGACCCAGATGCTCCAGGCTGCAATGTTCCCTTACTATATCCTTTACGTGAAAAGAGAAGACAGGCTCAAGGGGGCACTCGCAAACATAGAATTTCTCAGAGAGCACTGTGTGCCCAGGATGTACGCAAGAGACCTCCACGAGCTCCGGCTTGTGCACGAGACTGGAAATATGGTCCTGAACGCGGAAATGAAGCTTCGGGCATCCCTTTTCAGGAAAGAGAGCCGGGGAATGCACTACAGGGAAGATTACCCGGCTAGGGATGACGAGCGTTTTCTCGCGTGGGTCCATGTATTCAAACGCCAGGACGGGAGCATGAAGCTCAAAAAGGTACCTGTCCCCAGGAAGTGGAGGCCCCTGCCCGAGTTGACCTATGCCGAGCGCTATGTCTATCGCTTTCCCGGGGAAATGGAATTCCTGGGAAAGAGGAGAAGGGAGCAGGGAGGCTAGACATGGCGATTGAAAGCATCGAGGGTTGTAATGGCTGTAAGGCCTGTTTCTATGTGTGTCCTATGGATGTTATCAGAATGAATGAAGACTCGGGACTGGCAGAGATACGCTATCCCGAAGATTGCCAGGCCTGCAACCTCTGTTCCGTGTTTTGTCCGGTGGAGGCCATCGTAGTCACGAAGGATAAATTTTCCCCATTGATGACAGCCTGGGGATAAAGGGTTCTCCGGTGAACTCCTGGATGACAAGGTGCCCGGGATGAGGAATCGCTGGTGTGTCTGTTCTGCTCCGAGTATGACTCAAAAAGAAAAGGGGAGGGAGAGTCGCTATGACGTTCTATGATCGATTTGTTGAAAGCATTGCCCCTGAATGGCCCTATGCCGTCAACTACGGCAAAGAGAACGAAATCGCCACGGACTTATTGATTATTGGCGGAGGCATCGCCGGGTGTCATGCCGCCATCAATGCCGCCAATCGCGGCGTCAAGGTCGCCCTGGTAGACAAGGCTCCCATTGTTAGGAGCGGTTCTGGCGGCGCGGGCGTGGATCACTGGGGGGCGGCCTTTACGAACCCCTGCTCCAGGATCACCCCTGAAGAATCCATGCAAAGCGAGGGGGACGGACCTTTCGGCGGGCCTTATGGGATGGGGCATATCCGGTACATCACGGCGCGGGAGAGCTGGGACGCCCTTCTTGACATGGAAAAAATGGGCATGAAGATACGAGACGTGGATGATGAATTTGTTGGGGCGGAGTTCAGGGACGAGGAGACAAAGCTCCTCTTTGCCTACGACTATGACAACAGGACCTGCATCCGCGTCCAGGGAGCTAATGTGAAGCCATGCCTTTACAAGGAACTGAAGAAGTTGGGTGTCTCCATGTACGAGCGGATCATGGCAACGAGCCTGCTCAATGAAGACGGCGAACGGGGGGCAAGAATCGTCGGGGCTACCGGGGTGCACCTGCGGACCGGGGAGTTCTACATATTCAAGGCCAAGGCAGTGATTCTTTGCACAGCCCAGCCTCTCAAGATATGGATCTTCAATACGGAGCTCGCGGGGTCCTATACCGCCCATGACGATCCGAACCTGGCAGGCGATGGGAACGCCATGGGATGGCTGGCAGGGGCCGAACTCACCCTGATGGAGAGGAGCCAGGAGTCGGCGGGACCTTTCAGGTATCCGGCGTACGGGACGGGGAATCCACACAACACCTGGTTCCCTTGCACCATCGTGGACGCCCGGGGAAGAGAGATTCCATGGGTTGACCGGCACGGTAGGATCCTGAAGACCGTTGAAGAACGCCTACGAGCAGGGGGACAGGGTGACCAGGGCGCTCGCCTCATACCGGATTTGCCGGAACGGATCATGAAGGCAGAGTTTGCCCTTCCATTCTATGCCGATCTCCCTTCCATGCCCAAACATGAAAGGAGGGCCATCTTTGGTCTCATGGTCTGTCATGAAGGGAAGACCCGTATCCCGATTTATGAAAACTACAGCCTGGCCGGGTTTGATCCGGACAAGGACATGCTTCAGGCCAACGTCCTCCCTCCCCAGTTGGCCGGCCAGTTTGTCCCCTGGTGGGATCCAAAGAGCAAGCTCGCCAGTGCAGCCCAATGGCGGGAGACCGCCTTTCTCGGGGGCGGAGGCCTCTTGGTTGATTGGGACATGAGGACCACGGTGGAAGGGCTCTACGCCGCCGGGGCTCAGACAGCAGGGGGTGGGGGTCACTCTCCGGCAGCGGCGACAGGGCGGTATGCGGGGAGAAAGGCAGCGGCATATATAAGGAAGGCCCCGGAACCTCGGGTGGCCCGGGAACAAGTTGAGAAGGAGAAGGCCCGGGTTTATGCCCCCCTTGAGGGGAGCGGACGCGTGGGCTGGAAGGAGCTCCAGGCAGGCATATGCAGGATTATGCAGGACTATTGCGGGGAATACAAGAACGAGGAGACCCTCCAGACGGGCCTTTGGTGGCTCAACAGCATCAGAGAGAGCGAGGCGTCCAACGTCTACGTGCGAAACCCGCACGAGCTGGGCCGATTCCTGGAGTGCCTGGTACGGCTCACGGTGGGGGAGATCATATTCCATTCTTCCTTGGCACGGCAGGCGAGCAGCCGGCACCTGGATTTCAAGCGATTGGATTACCCGGCAGATGATCCCCCCGAATGGAAGAAGTTTGTGACGGTCAAATTGAAAGATGGGGACGTCAAATCCGGACAGCTCCCTTGCGACTTTTGGCTCAAGCCACCCAACAGGGAAAACTACAGGGAAAACTACGATCAGCATAGTGAGCTTTGACAATAGTTCTCTAATCCTCTTCGGCCCGAACAGGGTCGGTGGGATTCAATTGAGACAAGGAGGATCAAACAACTATGAACAGAAAGGCCTATCTGGTTCCAAATCCCATGACACCGTGTCAGAACGTTGTTATTGACCCGGAACTCTGCTCGGTGTGCCATTCCTGTGTCGAGGTATGCCGGACCGACGTGTTCGTGCCAAACCCGGAGAAGGGAAAGCCCCCCATTGTCCTCTACCCTGATGAGTGCTGGTTCTGCGGTAACTGCGTGGAGCATTGCCCTGTGCCTGGAGCGATACGTATGCAGCACCCCCTGAACCAGAGGATTGGGTGGAAGCGAAAGGAAACAGGGGAGTATTTCAGGATAGGTATGAAGGATCCCCCTCCACCCAATCTTAGACCGCCCGTGGGTATGAGGAGGGTGACGAAATGAAGGATCTCTGCTGCTCTGGATATACCCTTTTCGGGTATGCCGGGCCAACGCCATTCGCCTTGCTCGTAGATATGGGAGGAAACGTGGTCCATACGTGGCCCTTCGGTGGAGCTCCGGTCAAGATGATGCCGGGGGGATCTTTGCTCGCAGGCAAGAGAAGGAGGCTTGGGAAGGATCCCTTGAGAAGGGACCCGGATGAGGATTCCTCCCAAGAACCGGGGCCGGATAATCATCCCTGGCAAGATACCATTGAGATGATCCAGGTCTCCTGGGATGGTGAAGAAGAGTGGAGCTTTTCCGGCTGGGATGACGATGGGACCGGGGTCATGATGTCGAGGCAGCACCATGATTTCCAGAGAGAAAGCAACCCGGTCGGCTACTATGCTCCCGGGCAGGACTTCCTTCCACAAGGCAAGACCCTGGTCCTTTCACACAAGAACAAGAGGATTCCCGAAATATGCAAGGAAGAGCTCCTGGATGATGTCCTGTACGAGGTCGGCAGGGAAGGGAAATTGCTCGGCTTTCAATGGCACGCTGCAGAGCATTTTGAGGAGTTCGGGTTCGACGACACCGCCAAGAAGGCCATATACGAGTGCCGCAACTTTGATAAGAAAAAGGGCTTCAGCGATTGGCTGCACCTGAACAGCGCTTCCTATCTCGGCCAGAATTCCTTGTACGACAAAACAGGTGATGAACGCTTCAGGCCCGAGAACATAATCATAAGCTCGCGAAGCGCCAATTTTGTTGCCATTATCGATTTCGGAACAGGGAGAATTGTCTGGAAGTTAGGTCCGGATTGCGCGGAAGGATCACCTGAACATAGGCTCGGCCAAATAGTTGGTCAACACCACGCCCATATGATTCCCAGGGGCCTGCCCGGTGAGGGCCACATCCTCCTCTTTGACAATGGAGGGAAATCCGGCTACGGTGGGCCAGAGGGCTATCCCAGGTACAGGAGGGAGTACTCCCGGGTCATAGAGTTCGATCCCACCACTTTTGAACTGGTATGGCAGTATGGTGCGGAAAGGGGAAAAGAACACTTCTTCAGTCACTTCATCAGCGGGGCCCAAAGGCTCCCCAACGGAAACACCCTCATAACGGACGGAGCCAATGGAAGGATTTTTGAGGTCACAAGGGAAAAGCAGGTGGTGTGGGAATTTCTAGCCCCGGCCCAAGGGGGGTTCGGGAACAAGGTCTACCGGGCCTATCGCGTCCCTCCCCAATGGGTCCCCGGCAACCCGGCAGGCTACAAGAATTGGTGACGTATCGGCCATTGGTAATTCGTTAACCCTCAAACCCTAGAAAGGAGGTCTCGGTTCATGAAAAGATCCTACTTTGTGCCTTTGTGGTTTTTTCTAATGTGTGGGCTCATTCTGGGCCTTGGGTTTCAGCCGTCCATGGCCGCGGAAAAGAGCAAGTATGGAGGCATTCTCAAGTACAACCACACCAAGACCGCAGGGATTGTCGGCAATCCCTTGAAGATCAGGGGGTGGAACCACGAGTATATCGACAATGTCCTCGAAACCCTCATTATCCCAAGTAACAAGAAGATGGGCGAGTTTGAGCCCCAGCTCGCAACCGGCTGGGAACTTGCCCCGGATAAGTCCTGCTATATTTTCAAATTGAGAAAAGGGGTCGAGTTCCACGACGGGACGGATTTCAATGCCCAAGCCGTAAAGTGGAACCTGGACATGTGGGTGAAAAGCAAGAGACCCAGGCTGGACAAGGTCAAGTCCATCGAGGTGTTGGATGATTACACGGTTCGGGTCAATCTTTCAGGGTGGGACGCGGTGACCCTTTCGGATTTCTCGAAGGACACCTATATCGTTTCTCCGACCGCATGGAAGAAGCATGGGGAAAAATGGGTGGATTATCACCCGGTAGGTACTGGTCCCTTCAAGCTCGTGGAGTTCAGGCGAAACGTGCACTTGAAATATAAAAGGTTTGAGGGCTACTGGAAGAAGGGCCTGCCCTATCTTGACGGCCTCTTCGTGACCCAGATCCCAGACCCCATGACGGCCATGGCAGCCCTGAAACGAGGAGAGATAGACGCATGGACCGGCGTGGACCCCATCTCTGGGAGTGAGCTCAAGAAGACAGGCAAATGGACCATCTACACCAATCCGGCCATACACAGGGTCATCCAGTTCAATTCCACGGACCCCAAGTCCATCTGGTCGGACAAACGCATGCGCGAGGCCCTGGAGTATGCCATAGACAAGGAAAGGATCGCGAAGGTCATGGGTCGTGGCTTCTTCTTTCCCATTTATGAGATTGTCCACAGCATCCCTCCCGGGGCAGGAACGGTCCCCAGGAAATACAATCCCGAAAAGGCAAGGCAACTCATAAGGGAAGCGGGTCGGGAGGGCATCAGGGTGAAGATGCATTACTTCGCGGGCTTTGACCAGGATGCCTTTACAGCTATTCAGGCAAACCTGAAAGAGGTAGGAATTACGCTGGAGGCGGCTCCAGTGACAGGGGCGGCTTATCATAAGAGGCTCTTTGAGCCGGCTCCCGTAAACGACTTGATCCTCGGTAACCAGAGGGGAAGCCGGAGCGAGCTGCTCGTGAGCGTGGATGAAACCCTGGCGCCAGGGTCGGTTTTCTTCCAGGGCGTGAAGCGGCCCAAGGGCTTTGTTGAGATCCTCAACAGGGCCCTCCAGCAGGAAGATCGAAACAAGATCCTGGAGGGTCTCTATGAGTTGGAGAGGCTTGCCTACGGGGAGGCGATGTTCGTACCCCTTGTAGGCACAACCTTCATTACGGTCAATGCGCCCTATGTGAAAGACACGATTTGGTTCTGGGGGTCCATGCCCTATCCCCACCTCGAAAGGGCGTGGTTGGACAAGAAGAAATAGGCCCGAATTTGGGGGGAGGGCGGAGGCATCCAGGGGATCGCCCTTCCCCAGCCAAAAGAAGCAAATCGACCCAGAAAGGTCTCCTGGAGAATTGCCGGGGGCCCTGATCCCTCCGTCAAAGCAAGCGCTGCGATTGAAAGAGGAAGCACCGCCCGAGAGGAGAGGCGACACTTTTTGAGGTGGGGATCATTGCCAAGAGAGGTATGAAGCTAGCAGTAGCCCGAAAACAGCAGAAAAATGGTGTCGAGGACCCTGCCACCCATTATCCGCTCCTGCTCGTCCTCTTTTTCTTCTCAGGTCTGACCGGGCTCATTTACGAAGTCCTCTGGACGAGGATGATCGTCAAGATTATCGGCAGCGCGCCCTTTGCGGTCAGCATTGTGCTGACCGTGTTCATGGGTGGCCTCGCCCTTGGGAGCTACATTGCATCACGGACTGTTGACAGGGTCACCGAGCCATTCAAGCTAATCCCCATATACGGCATTTTGGAGCTGATAACCGGGGGCTTTGCCCTCCTCCTTCCTGCACTTCTGTTCCTTTTTGAATTGTTCTATCGAAATATCTATGACCGACTCTTCCAATATTTTTTTCTCTACAACTTCATCACCTTTATCGGATGCTCATTGCTCCTTATCATCCCCACGACTTCCATGGGAGCCACGCTCCCTGTACTGAGCCGCTTCTTTATCACGAGTATGGCCCGGGTTTCGAGCCCCGTTGGCAAACTCTACGGAGTCAATACCATCGGTGCGGCTGCGGGTGCCTTGTTGGGCGGATTTTGGCTCATAAACTACCTGGGAATCAAAGGCACCCTGACCTTGGCCGTGTCCATAAACCTCCTCATTGGTGCCGTGTGCCTCCTATTGGTTCCCCTGGGGAAGGATCGAAAAGGTCTAAATAGGGTGTCTTTGGAGGCGACAACAGGAGGAAGAAAGACATCCCAGGCATCCAAAGGCTTCGTGCGACCTCGCTCACAGGCAGAAAGGGTGTCGGCATTGGTGCTCTTCGGGGTGTCCGGCTTTTGCGCCATGGCCTACGAGGTCATATGGACGAAGCTTCTCTCTTTGATTGTGGGCCCTACGACGTACTCTTTTACCATCGTCCTCGTGACCTTCATCCTGGGGCTTGCCTTGGGCAGCCTCTTTTTCGGCTGGCTTGGTGATCGGGTGAGGGATCCCATATACGTCTTGCTCTTGACCCAAGGCATCGCTGCGCTTTTTGCCCTTTGGATAAGTCATGCACTGGGGAATAGCCAAATTTTCTTTGCAAAGCTGATTCTGCATTATAGGGATGAGTTCACTCAGCTGCAGTTCTTGAAGGCCTTCATCCTTTTTTCGTTGCTGCTATTTCCCACCTTCTTTCTTGGGGGGACCTTCCCCCTCGTAGGAAGAATTTGTACTAGATCCTTGTCCCAGACGGGAAAGAGCATAGGGTTTGCTTATGCTATCAACTCGATTGGCGCGATTGGTGGTTCCTTTTGCGCGGGTTTCTTGTTGGTACCCCTCCTTGGGAAGGAAGTAGGGCTGAAGTTCGTCATAGCTTTCCAGTTGATCATGGCGATCTTCTTCGGGGCCTATCTGTTCCGGAAGGCCAACAGCCGACTTTCAGTCAACTTTTCACTGGCTCTCGTTCTCTTCTCAGCGTTGGTCCTTGTCTTTCCTCTTCCCCACTGGGACCGGAAGATGTTATCCATAGGCCGATACCATCGGTTCGAGAGGCCCGAGGTAGTGAAGATGGGGTGGGTGGAGGCGCTCTTTCGAGGGAGCAAGAAGTTTGCCCAGGACCAAGAAGGCGATGTGGTTTACTTTGGAGACGGGATAGCCGGCTTCACGACGGTCCTGAAGGTCAAGCTTGACATATTCGGAAATGAGGGCTATGCCCTTTACATCAGCGGGAAGCCAGAGGCCTCCTCCAGGCTGGATATGGACACCCAAACGATCTCGGCGCATTTCCCCATGCTTTTTCATAAGAACCCGAAAAGGGTCCTCGTCATCGGCCTTGCCAGTGGTATCACTGCCGGAGAAGTGCTCTATTACCCTGTGGATAGGCTGGACGTCGTGGACATCAACAGGCAGGTGATTCCTGCAAGCCGCTTTTTTGACCCGTGGAATAACAGGGTCCTT
>JAFDIC010000009.1 GCA_019308525.1 Deltaproteobacteria bacterium | reverse complement strand
GATCAGTTCTCCCTCCTTCGCTAACCTCCAGGATGCCCGGCCCAAGGGACGGGGTCAAGGGCGCAAGTCCCGAAGGGATCGTAGTGGCAAAGCCACGAAGACCCTTGACGCCATCCCTGGCCGGGCTATAATCCCTTAAGCGAAGGAGGAAAACGCCCGGCAAAATCTCAAAGAACCGCAAACTCGAGGTGTCTCATACATCAAAAACACTACACGGACCGCTTCAAAGAAATCCCATCAACACATCTTGCTCAAGTGGAGCCAGATAGCAATGTTTACGGCGATGAGACTTATAGTGATGAAAGGAAATCTCAACGGCTCTTTTCGCGGCTCTAACGATATTGATTTCATATCTGAACCTCCAGGGGCTCTCATAAGTTTCATTGAGCCAGGGTCTTGCTAAGGAAGCGTCTGAAAGACTTATTTAACGAAGCCACCCGATCTTGAAAGATTGTCGCCTCTTATGCGGCCTCGATTCATTTGACGATGTCCGGGAGTATCCATGTCTCCTGGGCGATGGCATCCAGATTTTGTTTGAACATTTTGCTGCCATCGCTCGTGTAGACGACAAAAACTTTCATGCCCTGCTTTTGGGCCTTTTCCGCGAGCTCATTGCTCAAGGTGGCGTAGCCGTCCGTTACAATCAGGATCTTCTTGAAGTTATGCTTCAAGGCATGCTCGAAGATACAGTCGAAATCGGTGCCAAGGGTGGACTTCCTGACCCCCTTTGCCAGGTCGGAGATCATCACGTCTTCAACTGCGTTACTGAAAAGGTGCACCGGCTCGCTTATGCCTTCATGGAGGTGCAGGGCCAGTCCGTATAGAAACGGCTGTATGGAATCCGTGGAGCCGGAGACGTCAATGTAGAGCTGGGCTTGTTCCTCTTTTTCATCCAGGGTATGCACCGAGTTGGGGTAGAAGACCGGGGTGTACCCCGCGGCAATGAAAAAGGTCTCCCGCCGGCCGGGGAACGCCACCATGCCTCTTTCCGTGCCGAACCTCAAAACCTTTCTGGTGCAGCCGGTTGACGGGCCCAGGGCCTTTCTCACCGCCTCAAAGAACTCATAGCACTGGACCTGACCAAGGGGAGTTATTCGGTCCTCCTGGACCTTGGCGCTGTAACCGGCTCCCAAATAAAATGCACCCGTCTCATTTTTCCCCAGCCCCAAATCGTTTTGTAATGTATTGAAAATATGGTCCCCCAGAAACGTTAATAGATCGATGAATTTTATTATCCAGGGGATGTTTTCATTGACTATTTCAGAGAACTGATCCAGGTAGTTCCTGAAGGTGGCATCGCCCAGCCATCCAAGCGAGTAAAGCTCCGCTGCTTTTGAAGGCCGCTCGCAGTTGCATTCCCGGAAAATGCTCTCAAGCGTAAACCGCATCCTCATTTGAGATTTTTCATCGCTCTGGATTTTTCCCATCAGCGATTCATAAGGCATTCCGAACTCACCGGCGCTGCCGATCTTCTTACTCCATGCCCTGAACAGCTGTGGAGGGGGGAGCAAGAGATTATGAGGAAACCGGTCTGGCGGATAAAGCAGGAGCAGATAAGGTGCGCCCTCGGGAAAGCAGATTCTCATCTGAAGAGCGTCTACAAAAATATCCAGGGCGAGATTCACAACCTTGGGGTTCAACTTGTTTTCAAGAAAGGTCATGTATATATCGCCGCGAATTTTATGGATGACTTCGTGTAAGAGAAGGTGGAGCGCGTCCTGGGGGCTGTTGACATATTTCCTCAAGAAGGATGGCGACACCTGGATTTCATAGAGGTTCGCTCCTTTAAAGGCTATGCTAGCGCTACTTATTTCATCGTTTGCCTTGACTGAAAATCCGCTTACAAGTTTATGAAGAATGGAAAACAGGCGCGGCGACGCGGATCTCCTTGCTTCCATGAAAGCTGTTTCAAGGAAGTTTTCAACAGTTATGCTCATATTATTCTCCCGGAAAAGCGCCGATCCAGTGTTGTTCTTCCTTGGGCAGCTTGGACTCGACAAGATCAATGGGTGATGCGGTTGGAACGTAGATCATGTTTTGATCGGTCCTTCTCAGGACATAAAGAGCATCTTGCGGATCGTCAATAACCGCGGCTTTTCCTTTCCGGCCATTTCCCGAGGGTAAAAGGATGGGATAGTCCGATGGCAAAAATATGCATGGGGATTTAAGTCTTGCATCTAATTTCGCGCGGTCCTTTTCTTTGCCTGTAAGGTCCTTTGTTGCAGGAACTCGCAAAACGAACAATGGCTTCAGCTCGGAGAAGAACATCTCCCGCCCCGGGACCTCGTCTTCCACTATCACCTTTTCGCTGCTGTTGATTGAATTCAAGAACGATTCAGGCAGCTCCTTTACGTTCTTGTAAGACCTTATCCGCTCTCCGTCCCAATAGATGACATCTTTATCAGGCTCATCAATCACGGCGAATTTCCGGCGCAGTATTTTGTGTCCACGGAAATCCACCTTGTAATAGATCGAGACCACGAGATGCTCTTCCGCCTTGGGAAACCTGAAGCAACCCGAGGGCAGTTCAATGCGGATCAGGGCGTCCAAGTCGTCGTCGGCAATGTAATGGACCGATGTACCCCAGAGCGGATCGCGAGAGGTGCTGTATTTACGATCTATGGCAGAGTTTTTGGGATTCAGAAGCTCCTCGATTTTCAGCTTCTTCGATTCCTTGGATACCTTTTGACGTTGGCAACGCTTGAGATAGGAATCGAGCTCGGATTTTCCGGTGGGGTGATAGCTCTTCATCAAGAAATCCACCAGCGCGGAAAGACGCGAAGACACAAGCAAGCCCTGCTTGATGTGTTTCATCTTATTGTTCAATTTGACTTTTATCGTTCCAACGTTGCAGAAGAAAGGCAGTTCTCCCTCGTAGTTCTGTCGTAAAGGGGTGTGCGACGAATCAACGGACACGATCTTTTTCTGGATTGCCAGCTCAAGAGGAAGATCAACATGGACTTTTTCCCAGACCTCAAGATGATGTCCTTCATCGTAGATTACTTTGAATCCTTGAATCTTCATTTTTCGAACTCCCTCGTGAGTAGCGGTCTCAATACCTCGATCAACTTTTGATAGGTGGCCTTGACGGAATCATCGTTGATGTAGCTCTTGCTTCCCAGGCTCTCACGATTGATCTCGATAGAGAGCCGCAGGCAGAGATTCTCGCACGGATCGTCAAAGTTGACTTTGATTCCATCATCTTCATCCTCGATGAGGTCTTGATACTCGTTGGCGCTCAATAACGAGATGCCGGTAACGTTTCTGTATTGTTCCAGGGCCCGCGCGATCACATCCGGCGGAACCAGGCCATTGTGATGGCGGGCGGTTTTTATGAATCTAAGGAGAGCAATAAATGGCTTTGCCTTCTCTTCGTTCTGTGCGGCCTTGAACCTTTCTATGATGTAATTGAGCACCTCGTGGTGGTCCTCCTCGTTCAAGGTCTCAATGTTGTCCTGATAGTTTTGGATCGCCTTCAAGATGTCGGATTTGCCCACGATCCCGGCCAGGGCCACCTTGCAGCTGGTGCTGCCTTCAAAAGCAGACTGATACGCCAGGTAATGGCAGGGATAGAAGTTCTCGTTGGAGACCTCCATACCAAGCGCCTTCAAAGGAAGGCTCCGAAGGAGGGTATCAAACAGCAGCTCCTCCTCGTTAACCTTGGCGCCTTTCGATTTTTCCACCGCCAATACCCCCAGGATGTTTCGATAGATCATCCCCAGCCGGCGGCCGTCAAGATGGATTTCCTTCAGCCGGAGTTGGAGGGAAACCAGCTTGACGTACTCGGATACCCGCGGGCCGTGGCTCTTATATAGCCTGGGAAGTTCTGCCCGGGCTTTTTCGATCAGCTCTTGTATGGCCTTTCCCGTGCGAGTTGTGGATTTGATGCACCTGTATTCCGGCAGCCTGGTGATCACTTTGCGAGCCATTGATGCATCATCGTGGGTAACGGTGGTGATGACGTCCTTCAGCTCGTCATCGTCCATCTCCTTGGCTTCGGGCATCTCGATGATAAAGGCGAACCGGGACGCCAGGGCCGTATCCAGGGGATAAGCGCCCAGGTAACCGGGTGGATTCATGGCCGCAAAGATGAACTTGAGGCTCGCTAAAGGCTTGCCCATGACCTGGCGGGACCTGATCACCTCAAGCCATTTGTTCTGCATGGAGGGCGCGGCCCGGGAGATCTCGTCTATCAGGATAAACTCCTTGTCCCAGATCGAGAGAGGCGTAGGCACGTAGTCCACCGAGCCGGAAAGGAGCTTGCCCGGGTCCGGGAACCCGATCATGTCCTCGAACAGGGCCTTGGAGGAGTCGTATGCCCAGTACTCGAGCCCCATTGCTTCGGCCAAGGTGCGGACCAGGGCGGTCTTGGCCGATCCGTGAGTTCCCACTAAGAGGACAGGATCACCTGTCACGAGACCGGCCATGATCGAGTTCTCTATGGACTCGAGGCCGACAAAGCCAAGGTCTCTTAGAATTGAACGGTTCATTCGATTGAACTCCTTTATTGGGTCTCTGGCTTGGGTTAGGGCTGCCATCTCTTGACATGGACCTTGAAATTCTGCCAGGAACCTTCAATCCAGCTGACGACGGGATTGCCTCGGGAATCAAGCGCCAGCGAGGGATAAAGAGCATAATAATTTTCGGAATTTGACACCCCGCCTTCTGAGGCCGAGCCTCCTAATTCCTGCCAGGCGTAGCCGTCCCAAAACCTGAGATAGATGTTGTTCTTGTTGCCCACGAATCCTCGCCAGGCGACAAAAATGCGGTCAGAGTCGTCAATAGCAATTGACGGACACCATGATCCCCCGCTGTTAGAAATTCCGCCCTGGGTGGCCGAGCCGCCGACTTCATACCACTCAACTCCATCCCAGCACTTGAGATAGATTTCGCTATTGCCCGTGACCTGGGACATCCAGGTCACACAGGGATATCCGTTCGAGTCCAAGGCCATATCCACCAGCAGCCAGTTAAGCTGAGGCGCTTCCCCGGAAATGCCCAGGCCCGTGGCCGAGCCGTCCAGCTCCTCCCATGTCCACAAGACTTCATTCGCGCGTTTCAGATAGGCATGAAAGGTGTAGCTGGGAGCTATCATGAAATCCGTGGCCAGATAAGGAACATCGTTGGCGTCCAGAGCCAGGGCACGACCCCAGGGATAGGAGCAGCCATGAGATGAACCGAAGACACCTCGGCCCACGTCCGAATTTATCACGCCCTCCCAATAGGCGCCGTTGAATTTCCTGAGATATGTATGCCAGCAATCATATTCCCAGGCCACCACAGGATTATCATGTGAATCCAGAGCCAGGACGGGTTGGAGATTCGCACCATAGTCATGGCCATAGGAAATCCCGTTTCCGGTAGCGGAACCTCCGATTTCATTCCAGGACGATCCGTCCCATTTCTTGAGGTAGATATCATGGGCCCCGGTTGCCCAGGCGACCAATGGCCTGCCTGAAGAATCCACGGCCAAGGCCACGTCTCCCCAATTTCCGCTGGAAGTTGATATCCCGCTTCCGGAGGCCGATCCTCCCAATTCGCCCCAGGTATCGCCATCCCATGCTTTGAGATAGATATCTTTGTTTGTAGTTGTCCAGGCGACAACCGGCCGATCATCAGGGTCCAAAGCCAGAGGAGCGGGATGTCTTATCACCGATTCGCTGATAGGGTTGCTTCCATATGTAACCCAGCCGGGGACCGGAGTAGTGACACTTGCCACATTGGAGTATCCCGAGCGGTAACGCTCGGTGAATGCATAAACCCTGTAGGAATACATAGTGTTCGGAGTGAGGTTGACGTCAGAGAAAGTCGTGGAATTGGCGTCTACCACTCCCACCTCGAGATACTTTCCCCTGCCTCCGATTCTCCTTTCCACCACGAATCCGAGCTCCTCATAAGAATTGTCCTGCCAGGACAAGTTGACCTGGGTGCTGGACACCGCGGCAGCTGTCAGGTCCGAAGGCTTTCGATTTTTCTGTTGTGCAGTTTGTCCGTTGGAAGCGCCGGAGACAGTGGAAGCCGCCAAGCCGGAAGGCTCCAGTTGCCAATCATCTGTCTGGTTATAGGCGTTGTGGCTTCCGTCCTCGGCGCAGGCCAGGCCCAAAAGACTCAATGCGATTGCCGCCAGGAATACAATCCTGATCCCTTTCTTTTCCATTTCTTGACCCTCCTCCATGAATAAGCGAGTGCGATCATTTACAAAGAAATCGGTTTGGATTCGGTTTGATGCAGGCAGGTCCCAAGACCAACCTCCATTCTTTCCATGTCGATGAGAACCCCAATTGCGTAAACCGCGTAAGCGGAGTTATCATCGAGTTCCAGGCTCTTGGTTAAAAAGCGCTTGGCGTTGCAGTAGTCGCCCTGGGCGAAATACGTGAGACCGAGATAAAAGGTATCCACGGCCTTGGGATCATCGTCCGAGTGCAATGCAATGGCCTTCTCAAGAGTAACCAGGGCCTCATCGTATTCCCCGAACAGATATTGAATAGTGCCCAGAGTGCCCAGGTAAAATGGATTGTCCTGCTCCTGGGCCACCGCTCTTTCAGCAAGGCCTTTTGCCTCTTCGAGGTGATACTGGGACACGGCCATGGTCCAGGCAGCAGAATTTTGATCGTTGGCCGGACGGTCTTTCATTGCAGTCAGATACTCCTCAAGATCACGGCTGGCCGCATCTTGCTTTCCGGTGAGCTCCTGAATAAAGATGGACTCAAGGGAAGTATCAGACCAATCTCCTCTGCGGCGAATAATGAACCTTACAATGCCCTCCTGGTCGATAATGAAAGTAACGGGGATAGAGGATTCCCAATAGCCCTCGGGTCCATTGCCGATGAGATGCGGGACAAATACCCCCATAACAAATGCCGGGCTATTTACGTCAACCTCGTCTTGAGGCAAGATATTCATGCTGAGCCGCTGCTTCTTTCTATATTCAGCTAAAGCCTTTCTGTGGTTATTTTGACCAACCCCGAATGCAATAAGATGAACTTCATTTTTATGAACCCGATAAAAAGCATCCAGGGCGGGCATTTCAACCTCACAATGATGACAGTCAGGGCTAAAGAAGTGCCAGATGGTGATCTTGCCCGGCTTGCTCATTGGAATATAGCGATAGTTGACGGTCCACTCCCATCCGAAACCCGGGGCCTTTGATCCCAGAGGATCGATTAGAACGTGGTATCCAGAGCAACTCCCAAGATACTGGTTCTTTTGCGAGGGCACAGGTGCGCCGCGATCTTCTTGAGGATGATTCGGGTCGAAAGTCGCCCCCAGAAAAACAGTTGCGATCATAACGACGATAAGTTTCAGGTTCTTCATGGCTTTACTCCTTTCCTCTCCAGGCTTACTTGGCCTTGAGTTTTGCTTTCGATTTCTTGGCCTTCTTGGCGGAACCAAGATCACTCATCCCGTTCAGCGAATTAAAATGCCCCCTGATCAGGCCGGAATTGTTACACCAGGAGCATCTCCAATGTTTGAATTTAAAGAGTTTGAGAACCGCTCCCTGGCAAGTAAGCTCGCCACACCTGCCGCAATGAACGAGGTGGACCGACCCGCAATAAGGACAACCCTGGTAATGAGCAAAGGTCAGGTTTGAAAACTTGTATGCCTCTTCTGCAAGTCCGTCCCCCTCGCCGGGGTCCAGGGGGAAAGTGCGGCCGGCCGCATACTTCCCTCCATCGGTTCTTTCAAAGTGGATAACGAAGTTCTCCCGGCATCGGCCACAGCGTGTAACTACAAGCATCTCGGCGCCTCCTTTTACTCGCCCTCAAGGGCGGCTTGCAGGTCTTCCTCGAAGTAGTCCACTGAAATGGATGCCGTGTACTCAGGAGACCAGGGTCTATTCAAATTAAACACCTGCACGCTCCCATCAGCCTCGAACGGCATGGCCAGGCCTTCGGGCAGATTCTCCACGAAAACGCTCGGAGGCTTGAGAGGAAAAAGCCAATCGAGGACGACCATTATTTCAATGGAGTCCTCTCGCGGAAATTCCTGGAGGTAAACCACGCGGCCGTCGGGCAGGATGTTGCTTTCAAAGCCCCGGTCCTGAAATGCCCTGTCCTCCAGCTCCTTCCTCACGGGGTCCATCTCGTACCATTGCTTGTAATGAATGGCCGCACCCTGGGCATCCCCAGGTTGATTTATTTCCTGAGTAGAAGACATTTTCATTCTCCTGTTTCGGGATTTATTGTGGTGTTATGTCTTGTGAATGATCGTTATGAAGCTCGATCTCCACAAACCGGGCAGTTGGGATCGCGCCAGGCATGAGGATTCAACCAGAGGGTCTCGTAGGAGAAGAACGCCGGGTTATCTCCGAATGCTTCCGCGAACAAATCCTCTCCATCAAAACCCTGAAAGCCCGGGTCCTGCTTGGCCAGGACCAGGCAGTTATTTACGAGATGATCCTCCCAGCGCTTCCTCATATCCATATCGCTTGTGCAAAAAGCCAGGGCGATCTTCAGCGCAAGAGCGTCCAGGAAGTGGCAATCCCCGATAAGCCCGAGCTGGGCCTTCCCGCCATGAGGAACTTCATCCGGGCCCAGACCCTCAAATCGAGATTCCATGATGCAGCGATAACAGGGGGTCTTGCCGGGGAGCACCACCACCATCTCGCCGGCATGGGCCTTTTCCCAAAGCCCGAGATAGATGGTCGGCTTCCCCAGAGGATAAGTGGCCTTGTTGATGAAACTCTTACCCCTCTCTTCGTCAATCGCTACGATAATCGCCTGGTCATTTCCGATAAGGCTTTTGAGACCCTCCTCGCTGAAATCGCAAACATCGCAATAGAGCGCCAGTAAATCAAGAAAGGGATTGATGCTTAAGAACCTCTTTCTGGAGACATTGACCTTTGATTTGTTCAAGTCATGGATCGTCCATCCCTGGCGAGCCAGGTTTTTAAGCTCGACCCGGTCCTTGTCAATGAGATTCATGCGTCCTATGCCCGATCTCACCAGGCCTTCATAGAGCTGCGAGGCCGCGCCGTTACCGATGCATGTCACGCCGGCCGAATTCACGCTTGGGCACAACTCTACAGTCCTTTTGGTCAGCTCTTCGAAGAAGCTCATGGTCTGATACTGCGTTTTAACGCCGTTGACGTGGAGAATGGTTTCATCCTTTGTCCTCAAGTAGCCGAGGTCCCCGATATGCTCGAGCCCTAAAAGGTCCGAGATGGACGGATCGAATGAAACTACCATCGCCAATTTATCGACTATCCATCCATAGCCCGGCACCCTGGGAGGATTGCCGACCAGGGTCTCGACTGATCTCTTTAACCCTTCCTGAACTTCCTTGAAGATTAAGTATTCCATTGCATTTCCCCTCATGAGCTCAATACCTGAGGGCCATCTTGATAAGTCTTGACAACCGCTCGCTGATACTGGCGGTTGACTCAAAGGACCAGCAAAAGGGCATCTGCTCGGTCAAAGCACCAAAGTCCAAAAGCACAACCGGCCCGAATATAGGAAACTCCGAAGGTAAAAGGATTATTACCTCTCGATCCTTGCCTTTGACGCTCAGGCCTTGTATAGATTTACCTGCCACGTTCGCTTCAAAGACGTGAATTTTAGCTTTCGCCGCCTTAGAGATTTCCTTCAAGTCCGTTCCCTTGAGGAACTGCTGTTTTTCGGCAGGAGCTTGATGTTCATCCTTGATTGGGAAGGCCTCTTCGTTATCCACTACAACCGGCTCTATCTCCTCGAACCTGGCCGGCTCTTTTCTATGAGCCTTCCAGATCCTCAGATTCATTTTCCCAACAGGCAGCCCGATCCCGCCTGATGCTCCATTGCGCACCATTACCCCGATGTAGAACTCGTCCATTGCCTCGTTCAACCGCAGCCAGCTCGCTCCCGCCTGTCGGTCTCCCTCGGAATAGTGGAAGAAACTGGCAGGGTGTGAATGAACCACGCCGTTGACTTTAAAGCCTTTGTCTTCCAGGTCTATGGAAACCGGCTCGATAAAATCAGGGTTCGGCCAGTACTCGGTGGCACTCTTGCGAGCTCGCTGGTCGTGGATGAAGCCGCAAAAGGTGCTGAAGCCGTCGCGCCGAAAGAGAATGCCCCCCTCCTCCGGCCGCAAATTCGTTACCGGCTCGATCTGGACGAGGCAGTCGCGGGTGATCCCCACCTGACCCGTAAAGCTTTGGGTATATAGCTCTTTATCCATTGGCCGGACCTTCAGTCGTTAAACGGGAATTTTCCCGTCCTGAGCCAGTGGGCAATGCCGGCAACCCAGACGTGAGCACGAGCCCTGGTTGTAAGAATATCGAACTCGCGGTCGCCCAAGCAGATTTCGTTATCTCCGCTCATGGTGTACATGTGAATCTCATGGCCGTCGTATTTATCCCAATCGTAATTGGGTTCGACCACGAATGCTCCACGGCCATGCACGCCGCCATAGCCATAGACCAGCACGAACTGGTCTCCGTAAACCGGGTCCTCAACCTCTTCGATCCATGCCGGTTTTCCATCAAGCTCGATCTCCCGGGCAAAGGGAGCTTCCTCGGCCATGAGCCGGCGGTCTTCTTCGTAAGGGTCATTGAAAAATTCCAGGCGCATTTTTTTCGACTCCTTCTTAGGGCCTCTGAGGTTCTTTAAGGCCCATATGGCCAACCAAATCATGGCAACGACGATCAAGCCTTTCATTAATGCTACTAGCATTAATTCACCAACTCCGTATCTTCGTTATCCTTGACCGCCTTCTCGAAGTTCCTGCTCCACTCCTTGGCTTCTTTTTGGGTTATAACCTCGTCCTCCAGGCAGTGGCGCAGTTCCACAATGTTGTAGTCATAGCCATCGAGAAAACCGGCGAGGCCTTTTTCCCGGGCAATGTTCACCATCGAATTGTAGTCGTGGATGAAGTCTTCCTTGACTCTGTCCCTTACATCTTCGTGAAGCTTGCCCGCCAGGTTGTCTCCGTAAAAATCTGCGGCATACGTAACCACGCTGGTAAGCTTGGCAATGCCTATACCTACCGCGCCCGAGGTTGCCACAAAAAATACAACCAGGGTAATTACAATAAGCTTTTTCATCTCTGTCCTTCTCCTTTCAGACATAAACCAGGCGGGCCCGAATCGAAATCGAACCCGCCTGGCTATGCCGGGTTAAGAACCGATCCTTAGCTAGAGTTCACCCGGAAAGGCTCCTTCGGCACATTGACTCCCCTCTGAGAGGGCTTAGGAGCATCGGGCTTGTCCTGCCCTTGCCGGAGCTGACGGCGAATCTCCTCGATGGTCGCCCGGAACGGCTCCTTGGGAACCTTGATCCCCCTGGCCGGAAGCTGGGGCTGAGTCCGGACCAGCGCATTCGAGGTTTCACGAAGACGCTTGCGGACCTCCTCGATCTTTCCCCTGAACGGTTCTTTGGGAACCTTGACACCCCTGGGCCTGCGATCACCTTCGATTCCTTGGGGACCCACCTTGATGGTTCCTTCCCTTACCTGCCTGCGAATGTCATCAATATTCATTTGTACCTCCCTTCACTGTTAAGTTTGCCTTTACGACCAGTTCCAGTCCATGAACACAGGCAAAGCAGAAATGAGATTCCGCGTAGTCCCCGAAATGAGGACAGCCGAAACAGAACGGAAAATGGCCGCACGCCCTGAAGTCCGCTTGATAAGCCATTGTGATCCCCCCTTCTTTACTCAGCGGTATTGACTGTATGAGTCGCGGCGCGGCTTGTTTCGAATCCTTACAGCCAGCGCCACTCCCAAAATAAACGCGATGAATCCGTACGGGTTCTCGGCTATAAAAGAGCTCAGATTGTGAAAAGCCGGATCGTAGCAGCTTACGCAGCTCGATCCCAGGAAAAGCGCCAACAGCACCGTGATAAAAACCACCCCCGCCATGAACAGTATGGTGCCGGTCCATTTCAGTACGGGCGAACTCACGAAATAAGCGCACAAGAACCCCGACAAGGCGTAAAGGACCCCAGCGGCCAGGAGCTGGCTGTCTTCGTAGGTAAACATATCCACCTCGCTTTCAAGGATTGCTTTGCCAGGTTGTTAAAGGATGTAATCCGATGAGTTTCAGTCCACCCATGCGATGCCGACACGATTCCTGTCTTCAACCGGCTCCAGGTTTCGAACCACCCGGCGCCAGTGATTAAAGCGCACGGTTTTATGCTCCGGATGGCGAACCTTGCCGCGAACGAAAACCGCGCCTAGGGCACGGACCAACTCGTCGGCGACATGCGGAGTACCGCGATTCTCGATAGCCACCTTACGCAAAACAACGTTTTGACAGGCCATATCAATAAATTCCCGCTCTTCGTCGGTGGCATCCACAAAGAAGAATTCCCCCTGGCGAATAGGACGTCCAGCCCCCTTAGCTCCGGTGGGGACCTGCTCGGGATCCTTAAGGGCTTCATGAGCATCGCGCACCGTTGTAACGCCACGGGGCAGATTGGAAATAAAAAGATGCCGCTCATCAAACCCGCAAAGAATATGGCGCTTAAGGGCAGGCGTATCCTGAACGGACTCAACCGCTCGACCCCTGCGCCACCGGGTTACGGTAAATTTACGAGCGGGCTCGTGCACCAGGAGAACCACCTGGCGGAGGTTAGGATCAACGCTCAGCACCTCGACCCGGTTGTTGGGATCGCCGGGGCTGATGCGAAACCTTTCTTCCACCCGACCCTTCCTGCGCCGGCTGGCAATATCCATCTGAAAGATGGCCTCATTATCAACGAAGATATTGGGGCCGAAGCTCAGACGTTCATCAGTAACTTCAGCCTTCAAACCGGCTTCAGCGAATCGCTTATGTAACAGATCGTTTTTCATTTCAATCCTCTCATGCTCCCTTGTTTGATCCCTCTTCGTACTTGAACGACATGCTCAAAACCAGATCCTTTTGATTCCGATAGGCAACCCGAGGATGAATCCTCTTGATCTCCTCGATCCAGACCTCCTCGGCAAACCGGGCAAGCTCCGGATCGCGCCTGAATAACCAGGGAAAGAAGGGGCTAAGGCTTTGCCAGCGGGCGTGATTAAGATTCTCTCGAACCTCTTTGCGGAAGGATTCGCATTCCTTGCGCACCAGATATTCAAGATACTTGAAATAAGAATGCTGCTGGTAACGCCTCGCCTTCCGCTTGCTGTTTTTTGATCTATGCATCGGCCCTTCCTTCAGAAGTTTATATGATCCCGGTCTTGAAACGGATTAGAAATCTGGGCTGTACGTTCGACCTCAATGGCCTCGACCAGGTTATGCCTCTGTTCTGATCCTTGACTTACGTCCTGCATGGTTAAGCTGCCTTCCTGACCGCCTCGCGGCGACGAGCGAAATATGCCATACGCTTTTGATGCTTTGCCTGGCGACGGAGGCGATTCTTTTCGCGGCGACCCTCCAGGCGATACCGCTCGCACTTAACGCGATTACGACCATGCTTACGATTCTTCTTACCTTCCTTCTTCTTGATACCGCCCAAGTGGATCACCTCCCTTCAAATCATGTCCTTGGTTTTGGTTTGCCTTTTGGCCTAAGCCTATTCAGCGTCTTTGATCTCGTTTCCACTGCTTGTTGTCTTTAAATGATCAGTCTGTTTTTTTCTCCTCTTTTCTTTCCTTCCCTTTCAATTGGTCATATGCAAATCGAGAGTCGCTTTTTCTTACTCGCTCTGACTTGGAACTCCGCTTCTCTGCGATATGCGCTTTTTGATTTGTGTTGTTGCCCATGATTGGGTGTCGTATAGAGATCATAAAGCCACTGGCAAGCGGCGCTTGGTGCTGTAGCTTCAGATCCGATAACGAGGATGCCTGTACTCCCGATGTCAGCAGAAGTCAGACCAGCGTTTTTGCCCTCCCAATATTATCTATTGAAGGGAAAAGCGTGCCTTGAGGGAGGATGCATGATGAACAGCAGGCGGTGGCGAAAGTGTTGGCTGAAACCGAAACGGATTACTTAAATGATTAATTTCATTAATGAATCACATGGCTCGGGCAGTAGCTCAAGGGGCCGGAAAACTCTCATCCTGGTTCTTCCCCCGCAACCCAATCTGCTGGAAGGCTTCTCCAGTGGCCTGATTTCTTTAGCAAACTTCGTGGATGCCAGGCTGCCGGGGGTTGAGGTCAAGCTCCTTGATTTAGGGCGAACTACCATGAAGGAACTGGCGTTGGAGGCCAAAGAGGTTCTG
Organism: Deltaproteobacteria bacterium; assembly: GCA_019308525.1. Next base: position 12,462 of record JAFDIC010000009.1, on the reverse strand, counting down.
AAATCGGCCAGCGGGAGAGTATTCGTGGGCGTGACCTCCACAACCGCGACATATCAGAACGCCTTGAAAACGCTTAGAATTTTTAAACAACTAATCCCTGAGTGCATAACGATCATGGGTGGACATCATGTGTCCTGCCAGGATAAAGTCGCCCTGTCGAACCATATTGAGGTCGACTTTATCATTAGGGGGGAAGGCGAAGAACCTCTAGTCAAATTGCTAGATAAATATCCCTGTATTTCGGAGGTTCCGAATCTTTCCTACAGAGACGGAATTCATGTCAAGCGAAATGAAGATTGTGAGCTATTAGCTCCTGTTGAGCTGGATGAGATTTCCCCGATTTTCCGAAACGGGGAGCTTAAATCCCCTCCGGGAAAGTTCGATCACACCACCTATGTTTCAGCCAGGGGTTGCCCGCTGGGTTGCTCTTTTTGTTCCGTCGGCAATACAACTATAAGGTTCAAATCAATAGAGGCGGTCATTGAAGACCTGAGACTCCTTGTTGGTGAGTTGGGATACAAGAACATTGCCGTTGAAGACAACTTTTTCGCCCAATCGCCAAAAAGAACGATTGCATTATGCCGCGCGATAGAAGATTTTCAAAAGGAGTTTCCTTTCAGATGGGATTGCCAGACCAGGGTCGAATCTTGTTGCCGCCAAGAAGTGATAGAAGCGATGGATCGCGCTGGATGTGAGGCCATCTACCTTGGGGTCGAAGCCTTCGAACCCGATCAACTGCTTTACCTGGGCAAGACCGGCTCCCCTGAAAAATATCTCGATGATCTGCATCATAAGGCGGCGCCCATGATTTTGCAGAGTAACATCGACTGCTATATCAACATTCAGCTGGGACTTCCCGGAGAAAACGAGTCCAGTCGTGAGGCTTCCTTAGCGGAACTCAAGGAGCTGGGTGAACAGGCGCTGGAGCTGGATAAAAGAATAGTCATTTTTCCCCAGCTTCACGTGATCTACCCAGGCACTAAGCACTTCTTCAAAGCCGGAAAAGATGGCATATTGGGCCCGGATCCTGAAAACGTATTCGAGCATTTTACCGCCTGGGAGATTCGACAGGAACCGATACTCCACTGGCTCGGAGCCAACTTTGCCCATGGGACCGGTGGAATCCCTGTCGGCATCCTCTATGGGGATCGTTTGAGATCGGGCGACTTCGAGATAAATCCAACAGCGGTGTTGGAGGTTGTTAACTTCCTGGATGACCTCAATGAACTGCCGGGCATAAGAGTCTTCAGCTACAGCAAGTATATCACCGCTTCCCGGACTCTGGCCGAACCGCAATTGCAAACCTATCTTAAGGTGCTGTCAGGGGGTAAATAATCTTGGATCAGTTGATAAGCATACTTGATAATTGTCTGCTCCAGGGCGCGGGATATGGCATAGCCGTGATTGGAGTGGCCTTCGCCTTCAGGATAATCAAGTACCCGGACCTTACTCCCGATGGCAGCTTCCTGATGGGCGCCGTTGTGTTCAGCTCCCTGGTTTCAGCGGGCCAGCCCTGGGTGTTCTCTGCCCTGGTTGCCGTGCTTGCCGGTGCATGCGCTGGAGCGGTGACCGCGCTGATGCATGTGAGGATAGGGGTTAACCGCCTTCTCTCGGGAATCCTTACCTCGATGATGTGCTACTCGATTGCCTTCTGGGTGCTCTCGGGCAAGCCTAACCTCAATATCTCCGATCTGCCCAGCATGTTCTCCTGGGCCCAAATGGTTGACAAGGGAGCCAAGTGGAGCGAAATGGGATTTCATCTGGGGACGATCGGTGTTTCCCTTGTCATTGCATTGGCCGTGGTCGCGGCTCTTTACGTTCTGCTTACAAGCGACTTTGGAATCGTTATTCGCGCCATCGGGGAAAACGAGAGCCTGATAGAAGAGTTCGGCAGAGTGCCTGGCCGCTATCACCTGATCGGCCTTTCCATAGCTAACGGTTTGACCGCGCTGGCCGGTTGTCTGATCTCGGCCCGGCAAGGATTCGCTGATGTCAACATGGGCTTTGGCGTCATCATTACCTTGGTTGCCGCCCTGGTTATTGGAGAGGAGTCGATTCGGCTGATGGGCTTAAATCCAGCGCTTAAGCTTTCCGGGAGGGTGCTGTCAGGCCTGGTCGGGGCCTTTGTATACTTCCTCCTCTACCTCATGATATTGCGGGCAAGCATTCTTGGGTATTTGCCCGTGCGCATCCAGCCGACTGATCTAAAGCTGCTGTCAGCGGTGATAGTTATCATTTTCATTGCCATTAGATTTTATTCGAGAGAAGCTTCGGCCAAGCAGGAAGAGGTATTGCCTCTATAATTTTTAAGGACGAGAAAGGAGCAGAGAAATGGGCAAAAAGATCGCTACTGGTTTAGTGGTAATATTGGCGGCAGCCGCGGTTGTCGTTGGCGTTATTATTTATCAAGGAGATGGCGGAGAGGCCAAGCCCAAGGTGGTAATCTACAATCTGCTATCTCATCCGATTCTTGACGCCTCGGTAAAGGGCATCAAGGACTCCCTGGCCGAAGAAGGCTTTGGGCCGGACAAGCTTGAGATCATCGAGGTGAACGCGAACGGCGAGATGGACAAGCTGAACGCGTTTGCCAAGGAAGTGCTGGCTGTAAATCCCAAGGTGGTCATCCCGGTGTCAACACCGGTTACCCAGGCTGTATTCAAGGAAGCGCCTCCCACGCAATTGATCGTGTTCAGCACCGTCACCAACCCATCGGACGTGGGCATGGACGGCAATCCCATAAATATGACGGGCGTCTGCGACGCGGTCAACTATGAGGCGAACTTCAATCTTATCTTTGAGTTGTTTCCTCAAACTAAACGCATAGGCGTCATTTATAATGCCGGCGAGCGCAACTCCCAGTATGGAGTGGATCAGATTAAAAAGCTCGCCGAGCAGAAAGGCATCAAGCTGGAGTTGGTCACGGTTTCGAAGTCCCAGGAGGTTGTGGACGCCGCCCACTCGCTTATCGGCAACGTTGACGTTTTCTACGTTGGATCGGATAATACCGTGGTCTCCGCAATCGGCGGGCTCACCAAGGTGGCATACGAAGCCCGAATACCTGTTATCGCCAGCGATTCCGGGAGCGTTAGCGAGGGGGCCTTGGCCGCGGTCTCGGTGGACTATGAGGAGCTGGGACGTAGAACCGGCACGATCGTGGCCGAGGTGCTCAGGACCGGCGCTCTGCCGGCTGATCGTAAACCAATCATGTTCCTGGGCAATACGCTTATTCTCAATCAGAAAGCCGCGAACCGGATCGGGTATGAGTTCCCGGATGCAGTTGAACAGAGAGCGGCGCAGGTTGTCCAGTAATCGGAGAGGGTGAAGTGGAACAATACGGCTTAAAGATTAAAGGTCTATCCAAGGCCTTCCCCGCTAACGGGAGCGGAAAGGTCCATGCCTTGCAAGGCTTTGACCTGGACATCGATCCTGGCTCCTTCCTGGTAATCGTCGGTCCTAACGGCTCGGGGAAGACGACCTTGTTGAACCTGTTGGCAGGAGATCTTGATCCTGATGACGGCGAAATAAAAATGATAAACTCGGCCGGGCAGGTTGACTGGCTCCAAACGCCCCGATGGAAACGAGCAATCTACTTGGCGCGAGTGCACCAGGACCCCAAAAAGGGAACAGCCCCGGGCATGACGGTATGGGAGAACTTCCGTCTGGCCTCTAACAAAGACATGGCGCCTTCCCCTTTTCGCTTCTCATCCGCTTCCCACTCGCGAGATTGGTTTCAAAAGCGGCTTGAGGCCATTGGCCTCGGCGATAAAATCGACTCAAGGGCGGCCGACCTCAGCCAAGGACAGCGCCAGTTGCTCGCGGTCGAGCTCGCGCTCTCCCGCGATCCATCTTTCCTGCTTCTCGATGAGCACACCGCTTCCCTTGACCAGAAGAACGCTATCGCTTGCCTGGAAACCACGGTCAAACTGAGCGGGGAAAAGGGGACAACCGTCTTGATGGTGACCCATAACCTCCTAGACGCGTTGAAATACGGCAATAGACTGATCGTCATGCGGGAGGGGCGAGTCCATCGGGATTTCAATAGTCATGAGAAGGAGGCCCTGGGAATAAATGACCTTCTTGAGCTGTGTGGATTCATTACATAAAGTGGCTTATAATCGTCCAGGCGCTTGGCCAGATAGCTGGCAGAAAGAACTTCCAAATTGGCGAAAGAAGGTATCCCCATATCCGTAGAAGCCTTGATCGCGGACGGCATTCACGCCGCGTATGAGAGATATGCGCGCTCAGGCGGTGGGGCCGCCGCGGTTCCATTTCTGTTCACCTTCATTGATTATCTCATCATTGCCATGCCGCCATCGACCACTGTTTCGGTTCAGTTGATTAAAGACAAGGATATCTTTATTGAAAGCCGAAAGACCGATTCCGGTTTGGAGCCACCTTATTGGGAGTGGAGCAGTATTGAGGACACCATTAACATTGGCTTTACAGCGCGGTCAGAGGAGGCAGCCGATTCTTGCAAAAGGGCTTTTCAATCCATAAGCAAGGCATTGATCAAGGCTAAGCCCTCGCTATTATCAAATATCGCAGAGGCGTTGCAAGAAGGGCTTCCTTTGGCAATGGCCCATCAAACCCTGCCCGCAAACAGACCGGAAAATGAATGCCTTACTTGTTGGAGCGACCCGGCCTTTCCCAAGAGAATTGACCAGCAGCTTATTGAAGTTATTCTGGACAGGGCAATTTTAACCATCAGCGAAGGGCTTTCAGAATCAGAAGTAAAGCTACTCGACATCATGCTCGTCCGCCACTGCAACTTCTGCGAAGGCTCGGATTGGCTCGCCAGAAAAATCTGGTCGCGATTAAGCTTCCTGGAGACATCGGAGAAAAGCGCTGACTCGATTAACGCTGCTTTCAATAAAGGCTTTATAGTCAAGACCTTGATTGAAAACGAACGCCTGATGCTATACGTGCCCTGCCATTTCGGTGGCGTGCCTTGGCTTGTGCTCGGCGTCGAGCTTGCTAATCATTCGGATTCCAGGTGGCTTGGCTACAGCATCTACCGGGACGTGGTGACCAGGTTAAACGATAGTCTGAGGCTGCTGGGAATAAGCGCGATAGTTTCGGAGCTGGAGCAGCTATTCATAGAAGCCACCCAAAGGAACTATCCGGACTACAAGAGAATGCTCCTTGAAACACAGGCCTCCTGGGCCCACCTGGCCTGCGTATACCCCATCAGGCGTCCGTTTCTGAGGCCCGTTCAAGTCGGCGATAAAAAGCCTTTATCATCCCTCCGCATTGGAGATGGCCATTGGACCATTGACTTTTGCGATGACATCAGTCCGACCTATCTGTCTCAATTCCTGCTGGAAGCGCAGAGCAAGGAAAAATGGGGGACGATCAGCGCCGATGAGATCATTAGGATGTCGCGGAGGCTCATGTCCGCATTAGGAGAGCAACAGGAGAAGCACATGAAGGACCTGGCTTCCGGGGTCTACAAGATCGGCCATCCCCTAAAGGATAGAATCGGACCGATACGCGAGGCGCTGGGAACTATCAATTACCTTTTTGAGCAAAACCTTGAAAAGGACTCTGTGCTTCCCTGGGTAAAGGAAGGACTTCATCGTTTGCGGGTAGTGGAAGATTTGGGGCATCTGCTTGATATGAGTTCTCGAGCTATTGCCGAGGGTCTTGGATCGTCGGTATTTAAAGAAAAGGCGGAATGGCATTCTTCTGATGAGCTTTCGATAAAGAGCATTATTGGGGAGGCTCTACATGCTGTCGGGAAAAGTGAACGGCATGAGGTATATATTCCCGAAAAAGACCTGGAGAAAATAAAAAGCGAAAAGATACGTCTATGGATTGAGGATAAGTTAAGGCCCGCCGATCTTTTTTATCGGGAAATTTTAACCGAAATATTTACCAATGCAGCCCGAAGCGGCAGGCCCGATGACTCTGATGGAAGGATAATACTTAGGTGCCTGGTAGAGGTTATCCCCGATCAATCCGATCTGCAGACAGAGGACAAGCCCTGCCTGATCTTTCAAAATGTATCGTACCGCACCGTGGACGTCGCCAAACTCAGGATCATTGAAAATCACTGGGCCAAGTGGGATATATCATCGAGCGGGGCCGTGGGAGGGCTATATTTCCTGGCGATGTGTCTCCAGGTAACCAAATCAGGAGCCATGTTTGCCCATGTCAGAAAGGAAGAGGGCTCCCATGACATCTTCAGTATAGGGCTATGCTTAAAGGGATTTCTAGATGAATCCGGTAATTCACTTTAGTGGAGGACACTCTGATGAAACAACAGGATGAATTCGATAAAATAAAAGTCCTGTTGATAGATGACAATCCTACTTTTCTTCAGGTTGGAGATTATGTCGATCCCCAAACTGGCCGTTTATATGAAAAGCAACACTGCCCGGTGATACAGGACCAAAGAGAAGGCCCTGATTCCAGGAGTAATCTGAAGGATTTGTTCGAGCTTCGCTGGATCGCCTCTTCAGTAGAGGCCAGGGAGTTCCGGGATCTGGCTCTTGCCATCCGCGCCCATTCTCCACTTGATCTCGGAAAACTCGGCTGGATTCCTGAAATAGTCTGCTTTGATTACGCAATGACCAAAATAACAACCCGGGTGGAAGAACGCTTGCACCAGGATATAGTTCCCCACTTCAGCCCGATTATAGCTATGCGCGAATTAGCCGAATCCCTGAACCTATCGCTATCTGATCTTCCTGATGTGCCCGACACCGGAGCAGCCCACGATGCTGACAACCAAGGCTGCTTCTCCGGCGGCCTTATATTCACTGCCTTATCTGATCATCCGTGCGCCCCTCTCGCCATTACCCGCAAGGGCAAAGAAAAGACCAGGGGGACGGAAGCGGCGTTTTTCGAATGGATGCTCGAGCACGAATCATATGGCACCTTCATGACCAAAGGCCGCCCCGCCCCGGATTGGAATTCAATGTTGTTTGAAGCGGTAAGCTCCCTCCGCAAAAGGATCTGGCAGCTTGCCGCCTCGAATGTTATTCAGATATCTCTGGATGACCTGCTCAAATTGGCTTCTGATCAGGAACAACGCACGCTGACCATTACATCAAGATACGGCCGCCGCTGCTTTCCCATTGATGGTCTATTCATTGATATTGCGGAACCGGATCGTAGCGCAGAAGCCGGTCAATGGGCAAGGGAGATCCTGGAATCGGCCTTGGGCCATTGGGGCAAGGGAGAGGCCAAGCCTGCTCCTTATCAGGAATCAATAAAGGAGATCATAGATGCGCTTGCAGTTAGCGATGAACTGTGGAACGCCTGGTCAAGTGACAAGCTCCTTGAGCACTTCGAGCTTTCCCGGTTGATCGCCAAGGCTCAGAAGACAAAAAAGGAAGGCGAAGAACTTGAAAGCGAGGATAAGGCCGCGCTGAAGAAACTCTGCGATCTGTATGGAGTAAAAGAGGAAGATATCTATTCCGGCAGACCCGAGTGCAGCAAAGGATACGTTGATATTCGATATTTCGACTGCAGCGATAAAATAAAAAGATGGGCCATCACCTTTTCCATGATCAAGCTCCTCGCCATGAGGCAAAAAGCCGTGGACAATAGCCGGGCATCCATATTCAGAGGAAAATCCAACCAGGAAGTCATGAGACTCGTTGCTATCAAGGAGCATGATGTTTATCTTTTAATCTTCCCTCTTGCCAAGAACCGTCTCCCCCTCCCGTGGCATAACGAGGATAAAAACGCCCTGGGCACCTGGACCAACTACCTGAAACGCCTTGGAACCGGCAAGTCCCAGAAAAAAAGCGATTGGGGGGACCTGGGCGTAAGCGTTCCCGATGTTCTTGCCGGCAAGGACTGGGTCAGCAGCTCTCCCCAATCCGATCACGGATTACTTCCAACGGAGCGCCAAATACTTAAGTGGTACGCCTTGTCCATAGGCTTCGAGCCCAACGACTGGGAAAATGACGAGAAATCCAGGAATGTCCTTGTTGGAGCAAAATTTCAATCGGAAGGAGCGTAAAATGCCTTCAACGGACGATGCCTATTTAAATCTGGCGGACAGATATATCGGCTGGATGAACTCGACACATGAGTGGCGCTGGCTTTGGCAATGGATCAAATATAAGAAGCAGCAAGACGATGACTTCAAGCAGGACCTCTTACTCGCATTGGTGAGAGCCAAGGAAACATTTGATCCAGACCTCGGCGTGCCTTTTGAAGCCTATGCGTGGATTTCACCCCTAAGGTCTGTGCTGACTAAATGGAAGGATAAATATAATTATGAGAAAGGACATCCGGAAATCTTCTTGAATGGGCATGATGAAGATAAACGCGAAATAGGCGAGAAGCTGGCGGCCCAGAACATTGATCTTGTATCCACTCTGGAACTTGCGGACGAGGATGCGGATTTTGACGAGATTGAATCAAAGGTGATTCAAACTGAAGCCAGGCTGCTTGTCAATAGATTTTTCTTTGTAAATTTTTTCGACAATGAAATAGCCGCCGGGCTTACCGGAACCAACAAGGAATTGTTCATCAAGGATGTCTTCTTTCCCGACCTGGATGATGCCAGCTCCGATGAGATTTCTAGATATTCTGTTCTATCTTTGAGGCATCGGATTCTTGACGTGTGCAAGTCATAAGCTCCTGGAGAGAGTGGGATAATGAAAAGGGATAAGCTACTCTATCACCATTGCATGAATTTTGAAGACATCTCTTATGCCGCGTTTAAAGCCGACCCTTCAAAATCTGATCCTGAATGGATAAATTCAACCAAATGGATCGCGAAAGAGATCGGGTTTTGGCCCCTATTTTTCTCGGTGGGAGATGATTACGATACATACATCAAAACGGGGTACGACTTCAATTGGAAGCGCAAAATTGGTCATGATCCCAAGGTCGGCCCGATTTTAGTCAAGGCAGGGAAGTCACCTAATCTCGTCATGTTCTCTTTCAATCATGTTGATGGGGTTTTTATGGACCATAACATCTTCTTCCAGTACCTTATATTAGCGGGTGACAGGGAAATTAAGCTTGGAATTGTCCAGCGCCGTTGGTTATTCAAACCGCGATGGTCCCGGAAGAAATGGCTGCGCCTAGCCAAGGAAGACCCATATCTTGGCGTTACACTTGTCGCTCCGGGCATGGACCCTCGTGCGGCAAATAGAATATGGGTAAGAAACAAAAAAACACAGCGGGCTTTGAAAAAGATGGGATTTTCAAATGTCGTTGTCCATCGTATACCAGTTTCCAAGTAATCGGATGTCATTCGCATCTGGACATGGCCAATGAAAAGGAAAGACATAAATAGAGTAGCCAGGGACATCATCCAGAAAGCCTTCAACAAGAAGGCCGGCGCTCATCTGCCCAAGAAAAAGAAAAGCGACAGAAGGGCCGAAAAGGTCAGGCTGAAGGAATATGTAAAAGACGGTGAGGATGATTCGTAACAAGCCTTCTATAAGGGGTTGCCTATTACTTCTCATTTCAACATAGCTGTTTTAGGATATCTGTACTGCTTGTTGATAAAGCTGGTAAAAGGTTCGGTAAACGAATAAGAGCTCAGACTGGAAGGCGAGCTAAATGAAGCATGTAACTCGTGGCTCATTTAAGGATATCTTGGCAGTAGTGCGTTGCCCACACTGTTCAGGCACATTCTTTCATAAGGACGGATTCCTAACCTGCCTTAAGTGTGGGCGAGCATTCGACATTTCTAGTGGTATCCCCAAACTGACAATACAGGAAGCGCGGACTCGGAGTCCTTTGTATGGCGTATATCTGACTTCTGCCATACAATTCCATGACGCGATCTGTGACATTGTTGTAGATGCCTTTTTTGGTCCCGAAGCTCCTTCAGATAACAAGAATGATTTTGATGCGTTCTTTGATTTCATTGACAGGCACATCGACATGTTTCCACGACACGGATTAGGGGCTGACCTTGGATGTGGGCATTGTACCTTCTCTTACTGGTTTTTAGAGAGAATCCCATCTCTAAGGTTCATCGGGGTCGATGCTAGCTCTCAAGCATTATTGAGGGCCCAGAGAGGTTCGAACTTAAAACGTCTCTCGTTGATCGAGGGAGATATCCTAGACCAGAAATTCGCCGAAGGCGTATTTGATATTGTCTTATGCACGTGGGTGATTCAATTTCTTCCGACGGTTGCAGAGCGCGATGAACTTCTGCGATTAATTGCTCGTGCCTTGAAGCCAAGCGGCCACCTCATTCTTGCAGATAACCTGGTAGGGCCAGATGGACAGGCCAGCGGTAAGGTCTATCATTCCGAAGAAGTTTGGATGAAGAAGTACGCAAGAACCCCCATGAAAATATTCAGACGTATCTGGCGACCCAATGAAATAGAAAATGCCCTTTGGGGACACGGCCTTAGAGAATTGGAGTACTCTGAGGGGGCTTTATCTTGGTTCATCCTTGCAGAAAGGAGGCTAACGTGAAACTTGCAAGGACTCTGTTGGACGTGAAGACTTTAGAGGGAAAGAAATTTAGACTATCGAAGTACTGCCATATATTAAATAGGAAGGACAAGGTATGTCTTTATCACTCTCTTTCTCTCGGTAAAGCTTTCATCAGCAAGACGCAGTTTGAGCAACTATCAAGTTTTTTAGAGAGACCGCTCGACATTAATTATGCTAGCAAGCGAGGATACCACGGATTCCTGGCTGAGTTGTATGAGAAGTTCATGCTCGTGGAAGCGAATGAAAACGACGATGATGCGTTGACGCTTTGTCAACAAGCTATTTGGGAAAAGGCTGGGATCCGTCTGATGTACCTGATTGTCACTGAGCAATGCAACTTGGACTGTTCGTATTGCTTTGTTGAGAAAAACTACCCTGTCGAACGTGAAAAAAAGTCCATGAATTCTAAGATAGTCAAGTCTGCACTGGAATACTTCGCTGCTATACGATCAAATGAGACAGGCAACTCGCAGATAATCCTTTACGGCGGAGAACCACTGCTGAATTTCCCGCGTGTGAAGGATTGCGTCTTGCATGTAGACAAGCTGAAGTCAGACGGTCTGTTGCCAAAGAGCCAGGTGCTAAGTCTACTTACAAATGGAACGCTGGTAGATGATAGCATTGCCAAATTCCTGTACAGATATGGCGTGGAGGTGGCAGTTTCCCTTGATGGTCCACAAAACATGCACGACAAGTTTCGCAAGTATGCCGATGGTAAAGGTTCGTTTCAGAACGCTTACAAAGGTGCAAAAATCCTCAGCAAATATTACGGAAGTAAGCTCGGTATCTCGCTAGCAATAACGCCAGAGAATGTAGATACGCTTCCTGGAATTGCTGAATGGGTGGTGAAGGAGTTTGGGGTCGAGTCGATTGGTTTGAGTCTCCCGACGTATCCTTTGAATAAGGTCATGAATCTAAGACAGATAGCAAAGAAGGTATTTAAATCGTATCTGGTCCTTAGAGAGTATGGCATTGTGGAGGAGAGGTTCTCACGGGTTCTGGAACCGTTCTATAAGGAGATGGTCTATCCGTGCGACTGTGGCGCGATTGGTTCCCAAATCGTGGTTGCTCCCGATGGGCAGGTGGGTATCTGCCACGCCTTCTTGGGGGAAAGGACGCACTTTGTGCGCGATGTCTTCATTCTGAAGGCAAAGAAGGTCCACCCCTTTTCCATATCAGATTGGCAGGAGTGGCGTCTAAGGTCTCCGTTAACAATGAAGGAGTGCAGGAAGTGTATCGCTCTGGGTATCTGCGGAGGAGGATGTGGCTATAATGCACTAAAGATGAAAGGCTCGATATGGGATATGGACACCGATTTTTGCCAGTACATAAGCACTATGCTAAGGCTTCTACTGTGGCACACACATGACTCTTTGGATACGCCCTCCAACGGATGAGGCATTTCCACACAGAGCAGTTTATATAAGCCAAAAGAATTACGGTAGATAAACCAATAGAAGCTTAAGATTTTGGATGACGAGCGCGACTTTGGTCAGTCTATTCGATAAAACCCGACCGGAGGCCATCCTTAATTGAGAACAGCATCTCCTGTCAGCACTTCCCACACCTGGTACAACTACAAGCACTCACATAGCCATCAACCTTGCCCAGTATCTTCTCACCAAATATTCTCTTGAGATCATCTGGTTTAACGACCTGCAACTTTTCAGCCTTCGCCTTCGATTCCTTTTCCATAATGAACCTCCTTTTCACCAATGGTGTCCTGGTTCAGCGGGAAATGGAGTACCCCCCTCCTTTAATGCTGTGAGTACGATGGCCGTGCTCACACCCTTGTTTCCGCCCTTCGGACGGGAGTTTTTTGAAGCATAAGGGATATCTACGGATGAGGTTTCGGAGCGGGAGTTGATCCCGCTCCCTCTCATCCTTGAGATGATCCCACCGGGCTATCCCTTGGCGGATTACTCCACAACAAAGCACGCCTCTGTTTCACCTTATCATTTTATCAGGGCCAGAATCTGCTTGTCAAGGTCGCTTCAGAAAGCGGGCCTGCGACATGAAAGGGGGTTTTTGATTTGCTCT
>JAFDIC010000236.1 GCA_019308525.1 Deltaproteobacteria bacterium | reverse complement strand
CTGGAGGGAGCACAGTTTCTCCGGGGTGGAGGAAAGGGATGAAAGGGCGGGCCTCCTCTTCCGCCTTGTGTCGGGCCTGGGTGTGCAGGTCGGTGTCGAGCGTTCTTTCAAGATGTTCAGTGGGACTTTGCTCTCGGACCGGCTACTGCTTGGTTTCAAGAGGAGTTCCCTGGGAGGGGATACACAGGGCAGGATACTGGACATCTGTAAAGAGATAGGCATGCCCGGGGATTTCCTCGATACCTTTGAGGAGCTATTGCCTGAATCGAACATCGTCCTGTTTGGCTTTGAAAAGAACCACAAGGGCGGCATCTACAATTCTTACCTGGAGTTCGGAGACAGGATAGTCAAGGCGATCAGAAGAGAGCCGTCCGCGCCGGAGCCGGTTGCAATCCACGAAGGGTTCAAATGGGATGCCGCAGACAGCTCAAACAAAACAAGGGCAAAGTACACGTGTTTCCCCAGATTATCGCTTAAGGACATGTCCAGGAGGATTGCCAGGATTGTTCCCGGGGGTGTCCGGGCACGGACCTTTTGCCTTGTGGGGGATGTGCTGGAGCTTGTTTCAAGCAGGGTTGGCTCAGAGGCATTGCTTTATTTCGAGGCTACCGAGGAGGCTAACCCGCGGAGATCGTTCGACGTAAATCTGTACAGGGCCAACCTCCGTCTGGGTGAATTGTACCCAATTTTGCTCAGAATGTGCCTGCATTATGATATTCCACCCAGGTCATTTGATGCAGTCTATGAACCCGTCAAAAATCACAAGTTCGGCCATCTTACTGGGGGGACCGACAGGGAGGGGAGGGATTTCCTGACGGTGTATTTCGGTAGGAAGGGGAGCCAGGGACCCAGGTCTCCTGTGGGCCATGATCTCTTGTACGGCACTGGAACTTCAACATGAAGCAGTTGGCAGCGCGGTTTTGAAAGAGTGCTGGAGGCTTCTCAGGCACTCATAGGGAAAGGTACGGGGATGAAGGGAATATCCTTTGCCCCATTGTTTGGCAGCTTGATTCAGGGGATGACTAAGGATTCTTGCATTTGCCCTGTCGGACCCACGAGATGCCAGGGGGGAAGGTCATGGGATGACTGATATCACAGAACGGCTTGAGTACACCGCATCAGATGACCCATTCTATGATTTTTGCCTGTGGGAATACACGCCGGTATGTTCCTGGGAAAACAAGTTCAGGTCGGCCAACCTGTTGTTTCACTCTTTTGAAATGATGAATGTGTCCGAGAACATGTTCGCGCTCGTCCAGGCCATAAGAGAAAGGTTTGGCCCCCTGCGCACGGTTTGGGGACTCAAAAAGATGGGCGATGAGATTTCATGGGAGTTCTACTTCTATGATTACAGGAGAAGGGAAAGAGAGCGATCAATAACGAGGCTCCTTGATGCGGTAGGGCCTTTGGTGAATTGCAGGATAAGGCCTGATGAAAACATTCACTATTTCATGTTCTCCATTGATGTTTCCGATGAACTTGTGTCGGGAAATAGAGCGCTCGAAGAAATTCACATGTACATAGGTAATCCGGGAAGCACTGTTTCTTCCGGGATATGCTACTCCTTGACAGAGCATGGAACCAGGCTTGAGAACTTTTACTTTTTCTTTGATGCGAAGAGGCAGATGGAGGAGATCCTGGCAAAGGCAGCCTGTTCTGCCCACATCGATACAACAAGAATCAATATCCCCCAGATTCTGTGGCCGGAAATGAGGGGGTGCGAGGTCATTGTTATTGCCAACAAGCAAGAAAACGATGCGGTCTATTTCTCGAGGATAAACATCAACCAGTTGATGTGCTTCTTGAAGAAGATGGCCTATCCACCTAAAATAGTTAGCTTTATCGAGGAAAACCGCTTCCGGCTTGACCACCTCCTGTATGATGTGGGTTTTGATTACAGGATGGAAGACGATGACTTGAGGATTCTGAAAAGCGGTTACTACGGTATTTTCTAGCCGGGAGTGCACGGAAGAAAAGGAGGGTTTGGTTCTTTCGTGGGCACAAAAGAAAAAAAGCAATCCGAAAGTCTCAAATACCTTTGCGTGGAAGAGTTTCTGGGGGATCTTTTGCACGCTCGTGCCCTGGGGACCGCCCTGGAAATTGGCCTTATTGATATTGTGGCACAAGGGGGGCATTTGAGCAGAGATGACATCGGAAGGAAACTTCAAATGGGAGCCCTTGCTGTTGACATGTTGGTCGGCCTTCTCAAGGCGAATCACGTGGTAGAGGAACGGGACGGGCTATTGAAACTGACAGGCAGATTTGCTGCTGCATTGAAATTTCGAGATCTCTTGGAGTTGAAGATTGAAATAGCCAACTATGCTGCCCATGACGTGCTGGATTACTTCAGCTATTTGATATGTCGGCCGGGGGAGTTCATGGAGAGGAGCCGGTTTTGCAGGCTGTTTGCTTATGACAGGTGCTTCAGTCCAAGCCGTGAGAACTACGAATTCACGAAGAGGTGGGTCGGAATTGCAACGGTGCTCACGAAATACGAGGCACAGGCCTGCATGGATCACCATGATTTCAGCAGGTACCGACGTGTTTTGGACATAGGGGGAAACAGCGGCGAATTTGTCCTGCGTCTCTGCAAGGAGTACCCTGATCTTCAGGCCACTGTATTCGACCTGCCCCTGGTGTGCGATGTGGGAGCGGAACACATCCGGTCTGAGCCGGAGGCGGGTAGGATAGGCTTTACGAAAGGCAATGCCCTTGCCGACCCATTACCCAGGGGGTTTGATCTTGTGACATTTAAGTCTATGCTGCATGACTGGCCGGAAAAGCAGGCAAGAGAATTGATCGCCAGAGCAAATGAATGCCTAAATCCGGGAGGCACGTTACTCATTTTTGAAAGGGGTCCCATTGAGTTCAAGGAGAAAGGACCTTCATTCTCGCTCACGCCCTTTTTGCTGTTCTTTCATTCTTTCAGGTTGCCTGGCATGTATGAAGAAGAGCTTCGAAACCTTGGATACCAGGACATAGAAGTTCAAAAGATCCAGTTGGAAATGCCCTTTTACCTGGTAACGGCAACAAAGGTACAATGATCCCTGTGGGCACAAGGTGGGATTTAGATTTTGATATATGGTACGATTCATGGTAGTATCGAAAATTTGGCAGAGATTGATTTTCGATCCGGAGCAGAAAGAGGAAGGTAGAGGCAAACAGGAACACAAGTGTATTTCCATCTGTTTTCCTATGTTCAGGAAGCAATAATAGCAGAAAGGGAGGAACTATGGCAACTGAGAAAAGAGACCAGGGAAAAGGCAGGGAAGATCGAGTCCAGCCGGAGGCTCAGACTCAACCGAGAGTTGTGTGGGATGACTCCAACATGCGAAGTGTCTATGCCAATGCCACAAATGTGGCGGGCGGACGTGAGGAAATAATACTCCTCTTTGGAATGAACCAGGCATGGCATGCAGGTCAAAAGGAGATCAAAATTCAGCTCTCAGACAGGATTATCCTGAGCCCCTACGCTGCAAAAAGGCTTTCCCTGCTGTTGAACAACGTTTTGCAGGACTATGAAAGGCGTTACGGAAAGCTGAACATAGGCACCACCACGACACAGGCGCCTCCATCAGGGGTCCAATAAACAGGTTGTCGATATGGTTTGGGGGGCAAGATCAGGGGAAAAGGATTTCCTCGAGAGATCTCAAAACCGCCCACGGATACTGTAGGAAAGACAGCCTTTGGTGATAGATAGGATTTCTTTATCATGAAGGTGGACGAGGCTATCGTCAAATCAATTTACTGGAGGGAATCATGGCAGAATCTCAGAAGGAAGTAAATACGGAGTCAATTCGGGAGAAGGTGCAGAACTGGTTGATGAGCGAAGGCTGGCAGATCGCTGAGCAGCCCCACCCAGAGCTGGCGTGGTTGATACGGGCAGAGGACGGAGCGGGAAGGCGGGTTCTCGTAGGTCAGAGCAAGGTCAGACCCGACATGGTTCACCTTGAAGCCAGGGTGAACATAGCAGACGATCACCGAAAGAAATTTGAGAGCCTTCCGGAAGAGCGGAGGAAAGAGATCCTTTGGAATCTCAGGTTCAGACTTCTGCTCATGAACGTGGATTTTGCAGGGGTCACGGAACCCATGCAATCCGTGGTCTTGACCCAGAGGATCTATCTGGATGCCCTGACAAAGGACTCTTTTATTCAGAGGTTTTTGACGGTCAGAAACGCGGTCATTGCGGTCATTTGGTCAATCATACAGGACCTGGAAGGCGTGGAGCCACCTGCCGCATCTACCAAAAAGACGACCAAAGAGACGACCCATTGATAGAAAGGCCGCAAGATATGGACCTGGGCACCCCGGGGAGACGGGGCCCGTGAGCGACACCCGATGAATGGGAGTTGAAAGCCCACAAGGCCGAGAGAGAGGCGTTTGAGAAAGAGATGGATCAAAACCCGCCAGGCCGTCGCAGGGATGACTACTATAGAGAAGCACGGATCAACAAGGGCAGTAGGCCCGAGTTCGATACGGAGCCCTGGCGCCGGTTTGCCGAGGCATCGACACCAAGGGCCTTTTGCCAGAGCTGGCTTCCTCTTCAGTGTCGCATGCTCCGGGGCGTGCGTTGCGCCATGGTCCTTTTGGGCAATCCGGATACGGGGCCCTTCAGCCCCGTAGCCGTATGGCCGGACGCGAAGAAGAGTATGGATCATTTGACAGGGGCTGCTGAACGAGCACTGAAGGAGCGCCGCGGCCTTCTCGTGCAGGGCAACTCCAGCGCAAGCCCTCAAGGCAGGGGAAATGATTTCTACCATGTTGCCTATCCCATAGAGGTCTCAGGTAAGATCCACGGCGTGGTTGTCCTGGAAATAGAACCGTACGAGACCCATGAAATTCAGAACCTGATGAGGCAGCTCCATTGGGGTGCGGCCTGGCTCGAGGTATTGGTCCGAAGAGCGGATGCCGCAAGATCAGAGGAGGTCAATGAGAGGCTTCAGAGGGTCCTGGACCTTGTGGCCGGGGCAGTGGAGAAGGAAGAGTTTCACAAATCGGCCATGGACTTTGTAACCAGGCTGGCAACCAGCCTTGAGTGTGACCGCGTGAGCCTCGGATTTTTGAAAAGGGGACACGTGAGGGTCGAAACCGTGTCCCATATTGCAACACTCAATGAACAGACCAACCTCTTGAAGGCAATAGGGGCGGCCATGGACGAGGCGGTGGATCAGAATGCCGTTGTTATCTACCCGGAACCCCAAGATGCCATACCCCTGGTAACGCGCGCCCATGAAGAATTGCACCGCCTCCACGGCACCGGCGCGATAATGACCATACCACTGGTGAGCGGAAACAGGACCGTGGGAGGTCTGACACTGGAAAGGTCCCTTGACCAGCCCTTTGACAAGGGGACGGTTGAGACCTGCGAGACTGTTGCTGCCCTGGTTAGTCCCATACTGGTGACAAAGCGATTGGAGGAGAGGTGGCTCATCAGGAAGGCCCTGGACTCTGCTGCCACGCAAGTAAAACGTCTTGTTGGTCCGGGCTACCTTGTGCGCAAGCTGATCTTGATCATGATGGTAGCCCTGGCAACCTTTTTCTCCCTGTATCATGTGGATTACAAGATCACGGCTCCCACTTCCATAGAGGGACTTGTCCAAAGAGTGGTTGCCGCCCCCTTTGACGGGTACATAAAAGACGCCCATGTGCGACCAGGTGATGTGGTGAGGGTGGGGCAGGTGCTTTGCACCCTGGACGACCGGGACCTCAGGCTGGAACGGATCAAGTGGACGACCGAAAGGGATCAACTCCTGAAGCAGTACAACGAGGCGATGGCAAAGCACGACAGGGCCCAGATCCAGATTATCCGGGCAAGGATAGAACAGGCAAGGGCCCGGATAGACCTCCTTGACGAACAGTTGAAACGGACGAAAGTGGTGGCGCCCTTCAGTGGGGTGGTCATGAGTGGTGATCTCAGCCAGTCTCTGGGCGCCCCTGTAGAGCGAGGAGAGGTCCTGTTTGAGTTGGCCCCTCTCGATCAATACAGGGTGATTTCAGAGGTGGATGAGCGGGACATAGGAGATGTTGTGGTAGGCCAGGAGGGAGAGTTGCTGCTCCATTCCATCCCTGGAAAGAGTTTTGCTTTTACGGTCAAGAAGATCACACCCGTGTCCATTGCCAAGGAAGGCCGCAATTACTTCCGAATAGAGGGTTCAATGGAGACCACCTCCAGTCGGTTGCGTCCCAGGATGGAGGGGGTGGCCAAGATCAAGATCGATCGCCGCAGGCTGATTTGGGTATGGACACATGAGGCAATCAACTGGCTGCGACTGCAGTTGTGGCGCTGGAGACCATGAAAGGACGGTGTTGTGAATCTTAGACACGATTGTCCGCCCTGGCTGAGAAATGGGTAGCTCGTCGCTATACAGCCCGTCATGGTACCGGGCTGCTGGCTTGAAACCGCGGTTGAGAAGGCACCTGGACATTCACCGCCACTACTACCGCGGAGAATTGTGGTATGTCCTCCAGGATCACG